>JAHIVS010000485.1 GCA_018816605.1 Pseudomonadota bacterium | reverse complement strand
GCCGACTGGGTGATTGATCTTGGGCCGGAAGGGGGCAACAGCGGCGGTGAAATCATTGCCACGGGCACGCCGGAAAAGGTTGCCGGGGTTTTAAAGAGCCATACCGGTCGGTATTTAAAAGCGGTTTTGTAAGGGTTTGTGATGTTAATGGCGCTGACGTATCCGGGCAACAGATACAACACAGGGTATGTGGCTGCTGTTTTACATCCCCACAGCAAATAAAAAACCGCTCCGGTTGATCCGGAGCGGTTTTTTATTTAAAAGCCTTGGTTACAGGGCTTAGGCCTCAATCTCACACTGGTCGTTGAGGTGGACCCTGAAAAAGTAGACCGCAATGGCAAGCACCGGGACGGCCAGTACAAACCCGATGATGGGCAGCAGGGTTATGCCAAGGACGGCAAGCGCAATTGCAGCACCCAGAAAAATAAGGCCCAGCATGAACTTGGACAGGGTCTGAGGAATGCATTGGTTAGATTTCATGGTCTCCTCCCTATTGTTGGTTTTACAGCCGGTGGCTGTTCATACCCATATGATAAGACCGGTATGGGAAATTGCAATACTTTGTTTGTTAAATAAATTATATTTAGGGAAGGCTTACTTTTGAGGCGGGTTCAGACCGGCCCCATCCGGAGCCGCAGGAGGCGTCTTATAACAGCGGACAGGTTTCTGGGAAATTGTTCCAAACCGGTTCAAAGATGGCCGGGTCCCAAATCGGAGAAGGTGTCCCGGGCAGCCAGCCCGCCTGGACCGAAGCCAGAGCCCACATGGAAATACCAGCCTTCGGGAAAAACACACCTGCCCAGGCTGCCGATTTCAAGGTTGATCCGGGAGCTGTTCCTGGGCCAAAGGACTTAGGGGCCGTGTCTTGCCGGAAGCTTTGGTCGGCTGCCCGATACTGTTTGTTCATATGGCATCACCACCAATTGAGTACATCCTCGGCAAAACCGAAAAAATCCTTTACCCTTAGCACGGTTCCGTCATCCAGGAGGATCCTTCCTGTAAAGTGACCAAATACCTGGTGCTGAACCGATTTGAACAGTTTGAGATTCAGGCTGGAGTGTCTGTCCAGCAGCGGTGCAAAATCCATTTCAAAGCGATTGTCATTACTCGTAATCTTCCAGGGCTGCATGTAATCATCGGTATTCATATGGAAGATCACCTGGTCAAGTTTATGGGCCCTGTTTTTAAAAAAGACCATGTTTTCACTGGCGACCGAACGATCACTGAATCCGTACCCGATATTCCAGCCAAAGGAATCTCCCCCCAATATCCCTGAAGCAGACCCCCAATACCATCGATTCCTATATGTCCAGTTACCCCTTCCCCAGTCAAGCCCTCCAAAACTGGTTTCCGGAGTGAACTCATATGTTGTATTGCCGATCGTCACACATCCTTTGGCCGGCATACAGTTTATTTTCCGGTTGTAGTAAAAGGCGGTTCTATTTTCTTCCCAGGAGGTGGCGATTACCATGCTATCCATATCCTGATCCTGGGACAGCACAATTTTTCCTTTGAGGCCCTTATTCCCTTTGTCATCAGCAAATTTATCTGTTTCAAAGGACAGATGGCGCAGGCCGTTGGAGACATCGATGCGCAGGTTCAGCCTGTTGCTTTTAAAGCGGCTGCACCCCCCATCTGAGCTTGCAGGCAGTCCGATACGGCCCATGGGAAGAAAGGAAAGTGTGTCGATCTGACAAGCGGTTTTTTTCCGGAAGTCCAGCCAGCAGATTGCACCCATCCCGATATACCCCAGATCCGCAATTGTAAAGGTAATGCCATATCCTTTTTCCGGTGCAATGACTGAATAATAATCCCACTCTTTTACGCGATGCCAACCGGCCTTAATCTGCTTGCGGTCATACCGCCAATAAGGCTTGACCGCATATCCGGGATTTACCAGCCGCCCGTTTTTGTCCAATAGATCACAAAGGTCGGTGACTTGATTCTGGTGCCCCATATAATCTCCATCTGAGGTTTGATTTTGTTATATTCTGACCGGATTTCTCCGGTTCCCATTTGCTCGGTTCCAATCTTTATACTATTGAAGTTTGTCCCAGGCAACTGAATCAATGGAAAATTAGGTTATGGAACCCGTTGTTGGAGCGCACTGATCTGGGGAATAAAAAAGGCTGTGTTCCTTTGACATCAAGGAACACAGCCTTTTTAAACGAACTTAAATCAGGCTATAGTCTTTCAAAAATAGCCGCCGCACCCATGCCGCCGCCGATACACATGGAAACAATTCCGTAGCGACCCTTCACCTCTTTGAGGTTGGCAAGGCAGGTGGCGGTCAGCTTTGCGCCGGTACATCCCAAAGGATGGCCCAGGGCAATGGCACCGCCGTGGATATTGATTCTGTCCATGTATTTTTCAAGACCCAACTCCCGGATCGAATAGATGGCCTGGGAAGCAAAGGCCTCATTGATTTCATAGATATCAATATCGTCAATGGTAAGTCCTGCCTGTTCCAGAACCTTGGGGATGGCATACCGGGGGCCTACGCCCATTTCATCGGATTTGCAGCCCACTGTGGAATAGGAAACCAGCCTTCCGATGGGGGTAAGTCCCAGCTCATCACATTTTTCCTTGGAAGCGATGATGGTGGCGGCAGCGCCGTCGGTTGTCTGGGAGGAGTTTGCAGCGGTTACCGAGCCAACGGCCGAGAAAACGGGCCGGAGCTTGGCAAGGCCTTCAGGGGTTGAGGCACGGATGCCGTCATCGTGTTCCACCATGAAGGATTCTTTTTTATAAGTACCGTCTGCCTGTTTGACAAATTTAAAGGCAGGGGTGGGAACGATTTCAGTGAACAAACCTGCATCCCTGGCAGCAACTGCTTTGGCCTGGGAGGCAGCGGCAAATTTATCCTGGTCTTCCCGGGATACATTGTAGCGTGTGGCCACGTTTTCTGCCGTCACACCCATGGAAATGTACATTTCGGGATTGGATTTTGCGTATTCGGGATGGGGGCGGGGGACGTTGCCGCCCATGGGGACAAAGGTCATGGATTCGCATCCGGCGCCGATGCACACTTCCGACCATCCCATCTGTACCCGTGCGGATGCCAGGGCAATGGCTTCAAGGCCCGAAGCGCAGAAACGATTGACCACGGCACCGGAAACCTTGTCCGGAAAACCCGCCATTTTGGCGGCAATACGGCCCAGGTTCAGTCCCTGTTCTCCTTCGGGAAAGGCACAGCCCAGCATCACATCATCCAGATCTTCCGGAGAGAGGTTCGGGGTTTTTTCAACCGCAGCCTTCAGGATAAAGGAAATAAGCTCTTCCGGTCTGGTCTGGTTGAACTGGCCTCTTTTTTGTTTGCAGCCCGGTGTACGGACCGATTGTACGATATATGCGTCTCTCATTTGAGGATCCTCCTTTAGTTTCTGAGCGGTTTGCCGGTTTTAAGCATGTGGTCGATTCTTGCAACGGTCTTTTCTTCTTTACAGAAATCAACAAAGGCATCCCGTTCAAGCTTCAGGATGGTATCTTCATCCACTTCACTGCCGACTTTTACATCACCGCCGCTCATAACAAATGCAATCCTATTGGCAAGGAAGGCATCGTGTTCGCTCATGAATTTTCCATTGAGCATGTTGAAAAGCTCTGCCGTGACCATGCCCTGTCCTGCATTTCCCATTACCCGCAGGGGCTGTTTGACCGGGGGAACATATCCGTCATCCACCATTTTTAAAACTTCTTTTTTGGCTTCGCCGATGAGGTTGTCACGGTTAAATACAATCCGGTCGGAAAGACCCAGGAACCCGTTGCCCTGTGCCTGTGCTGCGGACATGGAAACAGCCGCCATGGCGATTTTCATGAACGCTGGGATGAACAATTTGGCCAGGTCAACTTCCTTGGCTGTTTTTCCGGGAAGTGCGTTGATATATTTTTTCCACAGGTTCATGCAGCCGCCGCCCGCGGGCAGAAGGCCCACACCGATTTCAACCAGGCCCATGAACAATTCTGAATGGGCCACCATTTTGTCGGCGCCCAGGCAGGTCTCGCATCCACCGCCCAGAACCATGCCGTAGGGGGCTGCCACTACCGGGAAGGCCGAATACTTGGTGGCCTGGATCCCGTCCTGGGCTTTTTTCAAGAAGGCTTCAATCTCTGCATATTTTTTGTCATGGCAGAGTTTGGAGACAAAGGACAGGTCGGCACCGGCTGAGAATGCACCGGGCATCCCACCCGCTTCGTTGCCGATCACAAGCCCGGCACCGTTTTTATCCACATAGGCCAGGGCTTCTCCGATGGAATCAACGATTTCAGCATTGATGGCATTCATCTTGGTATGGAATTCAATGCAGAAGACATCGTCCCCGATATCCACCAGGCTTGCCGATGCATTTGTCATGACGGTTTTGTTGTTGCCCTTGGCAGCCGCAATGGAGACCATGGATTTGGAAACCGGTACGGCTTTGTAAGCGCCTGCTGCAAAATCATAAAAGAATTTTATTCCGTTTTCAAGTTTGTAGAAACTCTTTACGCCCTTGCCCAGCATGGCCATGACATTGGCAGGCACATTCAGGCCTTCGGATTTCATTCTTTCGGCAGCTTCTGCCACACCATAGGCATCCCATGCTTCAAAGGGACCCATTTCAAAATTGTATCCCCATTTCATGGCGTTATCAATCTCAACAATGGTATCGGCAATTTCAGGCACCCGGTTGGCAGCATACTGGAAGGCGTTTGCCACGCATCGCCAGGCAAATTTGGCGCCTTTGTCATCCCCCTTAAGCACGCAGGCAAGTTTTTCAGGCAGGGTGGATTTTTTCTTGGCTTCATCCAGGCAGGGAAAGCTCGGCCTTTCAAGGTCTTCATATTCAAGGGTTTTGATATTGAGAACCTTGCGGATTTTTTTCCATTCCGGGGTCAGCTCTGTCTTGTAAAAACCGCCCTGGGTTTTGTTGCCCAGCATTTTCTTTTCCACCATTTTGCCGATAAAATCCGGTAAATCCATGGTGTCTCTCTGTTCGTCATCCGGGCAGAGCTCAAAAGAGTTTTTGGCCACATGGGCCATTGTATCCAGACCTACCAGGTCGGTGGTTTTGAATATGGCTGTTTTGGGGCGGCCCAGGGCAGGACCGAACAGGGCATCCACTTGAGCAACAGACATGTCGTCTTCCAGCATGAATTTCATGCAGGCACCGATTCCCTGGATACCGATTCTGTTCCCCACAAAGTTGGGGGTGTCCTTTGCCCAGACAATGCCCTTGCCCAGATTTTTCTCCCCAAAGGTGGCGATGAATTCGAGAATTTCGGGCAGGGTATCCGCTCCCGGGATCAGTTCCAGCAGGTGCATGTATCTGACCGGGTTAAAGAAATGGGTTCCCATGAAATGTTCTTTGAATTCCTGGGAAAATCCGTCACAGATATCTTTTAGGGGGATACCGGATGTGTTGGTTGAAATAACGGATCCGGGTTTTCTGATTTTGGCGATCCGTTCAAAAAGCGTTCTCTTGATTCCCAGATTTTCAACTACCACCTCAATGATCCAGTCACATTCAGACAATTTTTCAATGTCATCGTCCAGGTTGCCGATGCTGATCAGTCCGGCATCTTTTTTATTGAAAAACAAAGAGGGTTTTGAAGCAAGGGCAGCATCCAGACCGGCTTTTACCATCCTGTTCCTGGCAGCAGGGTCATTTTTTTCTTCATCTTTTAGGTCAAAAGGTACAATGTCCAGGAGCAGTACATTTACACCGGCCCCGGCAAGAAGGGCGGCAATACCGCCTCCCATGATTCCGGACCCGATAACTGCCGCCTTTCTTATTTTTCTTACCATGATTTCCTCCTAAATTACGAGTATTTAACCACATCATTTATGAATGAGTATTCATTTTTGATTAACAGAAAAATATAGGGATTGTCAAGGGAAAATATTTTATTATTTCAAGGGATGTATGGGAAAATATGGTTCAATTTCAAAGATTTAGCCTGAACGCCTCGACAAGAATCCGGCCAGGGCTATTTTGGGGTGCCCCAAAATATCTTTCTATGAATTATCATTCATGAATAAAAATGCTTGATCCTTGAAAAAAAAATAAAGGTTTGATAGGGTGGGCCTTTAATTTTAAAGGCGATTACTATTTTAGAGAGGCACCAATGCCCCAGATATCCGCAAAAATACGCTTGTTTCCTGATCTGAACATCGACTCAGTCGCAGGTTTTATCGCAGGCCTTCAGCAAAAATCAGGGGATATCCCCTGGCACACGGACGGGAAAACAGATCCCTGGGATCTGGTTGAATCGATCATGGGATTGAATGTCGGTGGATTTTTCGAGGAATCCCGGCTGGCGTTTGAGTGGCTGGCGGCAAACCAGAATTCCGATGGATCATGGTTTTCTTCTTACATAAACGGCGTGCCGGAAGACAGAACCTGTGAATCCCATATGGCCTGCTATATTGCCGTAGGGCTGTTCCATACCTATCTGATTGTCCGGGATCGTTCCCTGCTGGAACGCCATTGGAGATCCATGGAAAAAGGGATTGAATTTGCATTGGGCCTCCAGACAGAGACCGGGGAAATCTACTGGGCCAAAAGTCCGGAGGGGAAAATAGATCCCATGTCCCTGCTGGCAGGATCCAGTTCCATTTATATGAGTCTCAAGTGCGCCCTGTCCGTTGCCGCTCTCCTTGGCAAAGTGAAAAAAGACTGGGAACAGGCTTTTGAACGTCTGGGAGCATCCATCCAGGAAAACATCCACGTTTATAATGTCAGCAAGTCCCGCTTTTCCATGTATTGGTTTTATCCTATCCTGAGCGGTGCGCTTCGGGGAGAGAAGGCCCAGGCCCGCATTGAAAAATACTGGCCCAAGTATATGATTGAAGGCCAGGGGACAAGATGTGTTTCCGACCAGCCCTGGGTCACCATTGCAGAAACTTGTGAACTGGTGCTTGCCCTGAATGCCATGGGAAATACCCACAAAGCCCGGATGGTTTTTTCCTGGATCCAGGACCGGGTCTATGGGGACAAAACTTTTTGGTGCGGTTATACCTATCCGGACATGGTCATCTGGCCCGAGGAAAAAATCTCCTGGACCAATGCGGTGGCCCTCATGGCTGCAGATTCCCTCTATCACCTGACCCCGGCCGCCCGTCTCTTTGATCACAGCGTCTGGCAGGGTCATCGGTATATGGAGTTGGCCACTTGCTAAAGGACAGCCGGCCCTATTATATTAAAAAAGCCTGGTACAGGCTTCAGGACGTCTATGTACGCCATTACCTTGTGCCCCAGCTTGCCGGCCTTGGTCCCAATTCTTTTATTGTCAAACCCTGGCATATAGAGATTTTTGGAGGTCCGGTGCGAATCGGCAGCCATATCACCCTTTTGGGGTGTTCGGATAAGAAGACACGGCTTACGGTATGGTCAGACAAGTCAGACATTCAGGGCATTGCCATAGGAGACCATGTGTTGATTTCCCCGGGGGTTCGGATTTCTGCGGCCAATAGTATCACCATTGGCGATTCCTGTATGCTGGCAAGTCATGCCTATATTACCGATTCCGACTGGCACGGCATTTACGACCGATCCCTGCCCCCTGATACCGTCAGCCGGGTCGTGCTGGAGGAAAATGTCTGGATTGGGGACTCTGCCATTGTGTGCAAGGGGGTTACCATCGGAAAGAACAGCATTATTGGTGCCGGATCCGTAGTCACCTGCGATATCCCTGCCAATGTGGTTGCTGCGGGCAATCCTGCAAGGGTAATCCGAAAACTGGACCCAGGACAGCAGATGATTACCCGCAAGGACCGGTATGCCGATACAAAAAAAATGACCCGGATACTGAACGCATCCGAACAGGAATTTCTTGCGGGCAATACCCTGTGGGGATGGATCAGGTCCTGTTTGTTTCCCAAGAAAGGAACCCCCTAGATCCCAGGTCAATCCAGATCGTCCAGGCTTTCAATTGCCCTGGAAAGCGTTTCCATACAACGGCCGATGTTTTCAATATCAAAGGATTCCGTATACTGAGACAATTCCTTTCCAGTGGTTTGAAGTCCTATGAGCTGGGAGTGATCTCCTGCTTTGAGCAGTCGTTCTGCAATTATTTGTACTTGGCTTATTTTTATGCCTTCCTGTGGTTTCGGCAGAAGGGGCAGGATCTGGGTTTTCAACAGGGTTTTGACTTCAGGTGCCAGGTCTTTGCCCAGGACCAGGGGCGTTATGGGGTCCAGGAAAGAGGTTTCCAGGGTTTGAACGGCTTTTCCGGGCAGCCATTGCAGCAATTCTTTAAAGAGTTCTTCAATGATAATGGGTTTGGTCAGCCAGCCGACAGGTCCATTGGGGGTATGGGCGTTATTTTTCAGGTCTTGGACTGCTGTGGTCATAAGGATCACGGGAATGTTTTTTGTGGGTGCAAGCCGCTTTAATCGGTCGCTTGCCGCCATGCCGCCAAGTGTCGGCATGGCGGCATCCATAAGAACCAGATCCGGCAACCATTCCCGAACCATTGAAATCGCCTGCTCCCCCTCTTCTGCTTCCCGTACATCAAGGTTTATTTTTTCCAGAACTTCCCGCAGCATGAAGCGGATGGATTCATGGCCATCGGCCACAAGAATTTTTTCCCTTGAAAAAGTGAGCTTGTTCAGGTCTAGGGTCTTTGTGATTTGCCGCCAGGCCTCCTGTTTGCTGATCTCAACATTGGGGATCACGAATTCGAAAAGGCTCCCCTTTCCGGGCGTACTGGTCACGCAAATATGGCCTCCCATGAGTTCAATCAGCTGTTTGCAGATGGCAAGCCCAAGGCCTGTGCCCCCGAATTTTCGACTGGTGCCCGCCGATTCCTGCTGAAAGGACTCAAAGATGATCTCTGTCTTGTTTTCAGGGATACCGACACCTGTGTCCTCAACTTGAACAACAAGGTCAATGAACTCCTTTGTCTGGTGTGAAGTTTTTTGGGCCTTTGCCGTTAGCCGGATGTGCCCGTTCCGGGTGAATTTGGCTGCGTTGTCCAGAAGATTGATCAGTATCTGCCGGAACCGTATCCCATCCAGAAATAGAAATTCCGGCATGTCTGCATCGATTTCCAGGATATGGTCCAGAGATTTTTCCCTGAGCTTGACAGTGAACAGCCCAAGGGTTTCATTGAAAAGGGTTTCAAGGCAAATCGGAATCCGATGGATGTTCAGTTTTTTTGCCTCTATTTTGGACAGGTCCAGGATATTGTTGATCAGGTCCAGCAGGTTTTTCCCGGCGATGGTAATGGCCGCAAGATAACTGGATTGTTGTTTTCCGGAGACCATGGTCGATAACAGTTGGCTGAACCCGAGGACTGAATTTAACGGGGTCCTGATTTCATGGCTCACATTGGCCAGAAATTCGCTTTTTGCCTGGTTTGCCTTTTTCAGTTCGATCTCTTTTTCTCTTCGGATCTGAATTTCCATGCTCAAGGCTTTGTTCAGAACTAGAAGTTCGCTGGTCCTCTCTTCCACCCGGGTTTCAAGCTCCTGGTGGGATCGTTTCAGGGCTTGTTCTGCAAGTTTACGTTTGCTGATATTGCGGGAATTGATTACCATGCCCCCGATGGACGGGTGATCCAAAAGATTCTTGCTGATGGACTCCAGAGCGCACCAATGCCCTTCCTTATGCCGGAAACGGTGTTCGGCGGCCTGGGCCATTACAAGGGATTGGACCGCCAGGACAAACTGCTGGAACAGGGCGGTTCGGTCCTCCGGATGAACAAAATCAAAGGCATTCATGCCGATGACTTCTTCGGGCAGGTAACCCAGAACTCTCCGGGTGGAGGGGCTTACATACATAAAGTTCCCTTGGGCATCCAATATCCAGATCAGATCATTGGCATTCTCGATTATCGCCCTGAAGTGTTCCTCGCTGTATTGAAGGGCTGCAAGGGTTTCCTGCAACCGTAAGGCCATTTGGTTGAATCCCTCTGCCAGCCGGCCAAACTCATCCTTGGAGTGGATGGGGATCCGGGTGTCCAGAATGCCCGCTCCGATTTTTTCAGCCCCCTGCACCAGTTCTTCCAGGGGGCGTGTCAGACGCCGGGTCAGCATCATCAAGGCCAGGGAAATGACAACTGCGGCAAAAATGCAAATGGAAATAAGGTAGGGCTTCATTCTGTTGGTTGTCCCGTATACCTCTTCCATGGGGTCCACGGCCAATATGAACCAGTTCCATTCTTCGAAGTACTCAAATCTTGCCAGGCTTGGTTCTCCCTTCATCTCAAGCACCAGATGTCCGCCGGAAGTGTTTAATTTTCTGAACCATTTTTCTGAACTCACATCCACATCAATCATGTATTTACTGGGGTGAAAAATGATGGTGCCCTCTGGGTCCACGGCAAAAATATACCCCTGGGCTCCCACCCCGATGGTTGCAATTTCGGTTGCTGCGTCCAGTTTTGCCTTTGCGATGCTGGCCGCAATCGTTTCAAGGCCGTATTCATGGAGCATCCGCTCCTGGGTTCTGGTCATGTCCATGGCTTCGGACAGACGGGTGGCAAGCCAGGTTTGACCCAGTTCGATCAATGCATTTCTGGAAAAATGGTAGGTGGTCCCCACTGTTAGAAGCAGAAAGAAAATGACCAGAGGCAGGGTTGTCAGCAGTATTTTTCCAAAGGTGTTCATGGGGTACTTTTTTTTGCCTTCAGATAGGTGTTTTCGGTAAACTGCGGATAAAGGGCCATGGTGGAACCCAGGCGGTGCCCATATTCCACATAGGTTTTTCTGGCATAGCATTGCCGGCTAAACATGACGGGAAAGGCCGCCATGTCATCTAAAATCCGTATTTGCGCCTGGGCCCACAGGTTGACCTGGGCAGCCGGGTCGATGGTCAGCCGGGCATCTTCTAGGAGGTTGTCGATTTTATCATAATGGGAAAAATTGGTGTCGGGCATGGCGCCGGAGACAATGATGGCATCCGAATGAAAGAATTGGGTCAGGTATGCGTTCGCATTGGGTCGCCATGCTACGTAAATGACAATGGGGTTGGAACCCTGACGGATTTTTTTGTGCATATCGGAGTGGGTTTCAATACGAATATTACAGGTGATACCGATTCTGGCCAATTGGGATTTCATCACAGAGTAATACTTTTTATACACCCTTTTTTCCGACGTGACAACATCCAGGGCAAATCCGTCGGGGTGGCCGGCATCCTTGAGCAATTGCCTCGCCCTGTCCAGGTCCTGGAAATAGGCGAGGTCCAGTGTGCGGACATCGTCTTCGGACAAGCCGCCCGGAAGGAATTGTGCCGGGACAGGTGAAAAAACAGGACCGGATAACCGGGGGCTTGTGGTTTCCAGAAAGGCCTCCCGGCTCAGGGCGTAGGCAATGGCTTTTCGAACCCTGACGTCGTCCAGGGGTTTTGCCCGGGTGTTCAGATAAATGGTGCCCACTTCCCCTACGCCATGGGTATCAATTATAATGTCCGCATCTTTTTCAACGGATTCTATCCATCCTTTTTCCGCAGACCCTGTGATCACATCCAGCCGACCTTTTTTTAACCCGTCCAGCCGGTCTTGTATTCCGGGTATGAACACAAGTTTCACCCCGGTAAGTTTGGGGCTCCCCCTGAAATAGGCTTTGTGGGCAATTAGGCTTAGGGAGTCGCCGGGCTGATACCGCTGGAAGGCAAAGGGTCCTGTCCCGACGGGGTGGGCTTTGAAGCGTTCATATCCCATGGTTTCGACGGCCCGTCTGCTGACAATAAAACCGCCGCCGTAATTGGCCAGTTTGGGAAAGAAGAGGATAGAGGACATTGGTTTTTCAAGGATGATTTCAAGATCATATTTTCCCAGCTTTTGAATATCCATGCCGGCATACTCCCCGGCATAGGCGCTAAATTCTTTCTGGGCTGATTTTTCCAGGGAAAAAATGACATCGTCTGATGTCAGTTCATGGGCCGGGGTGGCAGAACCCTTGTGGAAAAAAACGCCCCTGCGTAATTTGAGGGTCCAGATTTGTTTGCTGCCTTCCATCCGGACCTCCGGCATCTCCACGGCCAGGTCCGGCTCAATTCTGGGGGCATTTCCGGGGATATACCGCAATAGCCCGTTAAACACCATATCTGCAAACGCTCTGTCCTGGGAGCCTGCTGCAAAATGGGGGTCCAGGGTTCCCATGGCAGAAACATGGAGGCCGAATCTGAGCACATCCTGTCCAGCCCCTGAAGGAAGGGCGGCCCAAAGGAGGCTATAAAAAAGGGAAAGGACAAACAGACAGATTCGCCATGGGGGTTTTTTCACTGGTTCTGGTCTCCGTAAGTTTTTATTGCTCGCACGCCAATTGCGATCCATACACACTTAATGGAATTTCTCGGAGGAGTATACATGAATAGTGTGTAAATGCAAAATATGTAAACAGTATATTTGTCAAATTAGCAATATGTGCTTATATTAACGGAAGATGATTCCGATTTTCAATTTTCGGTGCACCAGATGATTGGACGCTCGCATTTTAAGCGCAGAATAAATACAGGTGGGATACATAAGGGAGTTTACAATGGGAGAACAGACCGTAACCTTACCAGTGACCGGAATGAGTTGCGTTAATTGCGCTGCCAATATCCATAAAACCCTGGAGCGGCTTGGGGGAATAACAGACGTAAATGTGAATTTTGCAGCCGAGCAGGCCGTGGTAAGCTTTGACCCGGATAAAATCTGTCTGGGCCAAATCGGGGAAAAGATAGCAGAGTTAGGGTTTAAGGTGGTGCTGGCAGAACAGGAGATGCCGGTAACGGGAATGAGTTGTGCCAATTGCGCAGCCAGCATTGAAAGAACACTGAGCAAGGATGTATCGGGCGTGGTAACCGCCTCGGTCAATTTTGCAACAGAACGGCTCAGGGTCTCCTACCTGCCGGCGGTTATCCGACTGGATGAAATTGTGACCCGGGTGAAGGCCCTGGGCTTTGACCTGATCCTGGCAGAGGAGGGTGCAAATGAGGCCGATGTGGAGGAAATCGCACGGAACCGGGAAATCCAGGAGCAGACACTAAAGTTTTGGGTGGGAGCCGCCTTTGCCCTGCCCCTTTTTTTAATAAGTATGTCCAGGGATTTCGGATTGACAGGCCCTTGGAGCCATGCCGCCTGGGTGAACTGGCTTTTTCTTGTCCTTGCCACGCCGGTACAATTTTATACGGGCAAGGATTATTATCTGGGGGCCTTTAGTAGCCTGAAAAATAAATCCGCCAACATGGATGTGCTCATTGCCCTGGGGTCCTCGGTGGCCTATTTCTATTCCCTTGCCATTTTATTGCTCCCCGGGCTTGACGGCCATGTGTATTTTGAAACATCCGCCGTGATCATCACCCTGATAAAATTTGGCAAGCTGCTGGAGGCGCGGACCAAGGGAAAGACCGGAGGGGCCATTAAAAAGCTTATGGGACTTGCGCCCAAAACCGCGACAAAGCTTGAGAACGGATCTGAAATACAGGTACCCATCAAAAGTGTCCGGACAGGGGATATGATTCTGATTCGTCCGGGCGAGCGGATTCCGGTGGACGGCATGATCATTGAGGGAGAATCTTCCGTGGATGAATCCATGCTCAGCGGAGAACCCCTTCCTGTGGATAAAAAACCGGGAGATCCTTTAACCGGTGGTACGGTCAACGGCCAGGGCCTGTTAAAATTTGAGGCCACCCGGGTTGGCAAGGACACGGCCCTGGCCCAGATCATCCGCATGGTCCAGGAGGCCCAGGGGAGCCGTGCGCCTATCCAGGCCCTGGCAGACCGGGTGGCAGCGGTTTTTGTGCCAATGGTTATCCTTGTTTCCATCCTCACTTTTGGTGTCTGGTGGGGGGTGACCGGCGAGTTTGTACCATCCATGATCCGGATGGTGGCCGTCCTGGTCATTGCCTGTCCCTGCGCCCTTGGCCTTGCTACCCCCACGGCCATTATGGCCGGAACCGGCAAGGGGGCTGAAAACGGCATTTTGTTCAAGCGCAGCCAGGCCCTGGAAACGGCTGCCAAGCTGACCACCATTGTGCTGGACAAGACCGG
>JAHIVS010000062.1 GCA_018816605.1 Pseudomonadota bacterium | reverse complement strand
TGATAGCCTGGGTGTGACAATTGGTAAAAAAATAAACAGTGCAAAAATGACTGCTGCACCCCATCGTTCAGCAGTCATTCATATCTAAATGCAACAGGAGTTGGTGAATGGAATCCTTGATAGAATTGTCGCAATATATTCTTCAAAACCTGATTAATGCGGCACAAAGGGGCAGTTTTTACGCCGTTATATCCATCGGATATTCGATGGTTTATGGAGTGCTGATGCTCTTTAACTTTGCCCATGGCGATATTTTCATGGTGGGAACCTATATCGGGTTTGGGATTGCCACCCTTTTTCTGGCCATTTTCACAGGTTTTTTGCCCGGGCCCTTGATTTTTATTTCCACGATTGTGGTGACCATGTTTCTGGCGTCCCTGATCGGCGTCTTTGTTGAAGTTGCCGGATACCGCCCCCTGCGCAATGCACCCCGGGCGTCTGCTGCCATAACAGGACTTATGATCGGCATTATATTTGAAACCGGAATTTTGATCATGCTGGGCGCCAAGCGTTTGAGTTTTCCGCCCCTTATGGAATCGGTCACCTATCAGATAGGCGGGATCTATGTCACCAATGTAAAGGTGATGATTATTATCATCTCCCTGCTGCTCATGCTGGCCCTGCACACCTTTATCCAGAAAACCAAGTGGGGGATGGCCATGCGGGCCATGTCCTATGATTTCCTTGCCGTGCCCCTCATGGGCGTGTCCATCAATATTATTGCCCCCCTGACCTTTGCCGTGGGTGCAGGCCTGGCATCTATTGCCGGAATTCTCTATGGCCAGGCCTATCCCATTTTAGATCCCTACATGGGGGTTATCATCGGTTGGAAGGCATTTGTTGCGGCTATCCTTGGCGGACGCGGCTCCATAAAGGGTGCAGCTCTTGCAGGCTATCTGCTGGGATTTATTGAGATATTTGTGGCAACCATTTTCCCCTCTACCCTGAGGGATTTGATTGCCTACTCCATCATTCTGGTTATCCTGACCTTCAGGCCCAGGGGGTTTTTTGGAATGGAGCATAGTACAAAGCTTAGACTATAATTCGTATAACCAAACCTATACAGGAACACACCATGGAACTTGCTAGAAAATTCAAACTCATGTTTTCCACCGTGCCCATGCTGGGATGGCTTTTGGGAGCGCTTGTGGCCGTGCTGATAGAGTATTACTGGGGGTATGATTATATCTCCTATTACCTGGGGCTTCCCAAAATACCGGTGTTGTTCGGGGTGCTTATCATGCTCAAAGAACCAATGATGATACCCGGAGCTCTCGCGTATGATCTGATCGTATATGTTATTCCCATTCTTTTGGTGGCAAAGGCCAGCTGCGGCCTGACAAATCCCCTGGCCACCCTCTTTGAACGCCTGCCCCTATGGCTTTCGGTCCTCATTCACCTGGTCTTTTTTTATGCCATCCTTCATCTCTGGTCCGGCATCAATGATTACCGGGTTCTGATTGTCAAACTGACCCTGGTCTCCATTATTCTCACCGTCAGTATCAATGTAATCAACGGGTACCAGGGGGAATTTTCCTGTTCCCATCCAGGGTTTATGGCATTGGGGGCTTACACCTCCTCCATTATCACCCTGGTATTGTTTGTGAACGATAAAATTTTCGGGACCGCCCTTTTGCCGCAGGCTTACGGTCCCTGGCTCTTTCCCTTCGCCCTTTTGGCAGGCGGCGCCGCCGCCGCATTAGGCTCCCTGTTGGTGGCCATCCCTTCATTTAGAACAAGGGGGGATTATCTGGCCATTATTTCTTTGGCATTTATGTTTATTGTAAAGTCAGCCGTTGAAAATCTCCACATAATCGGTGGCGCCCGGGGAATGGGCGGCCAGCCGGATTATGCGCCCTTGCCCATTATTTTCATCTGGACCATGCTGTGCATCTGGGTGGTTCATAATTTTGTCACCTCCATCATGGGCAAGGCTCTGAACACGGTGCGGGATGACGAGGCCGCCTCTGAATCCATGACCATAAAAACCCGGAAAACCAAAATGACCGCCTTTATGTTCGGTGCTTTCTGGGCAGGGGTTGCAGGCGGACTTTTCGCCCATGTTCTGGCCTATATCAATCCCGGCATGTTCAGTATTAACCGCTTGGCTGAGATCCTTGCCATGGTTTACTTCGGCGGTCTTAATTCCATTGTGGGCTCCATTGTGGGAGCTGTGAGCATCAATGTGCTGGGAGAAGCCCTCCGCCCTCTGGAGCTTTTCAAATGGATCATCATCCCTTTGATTTTGATCTTTGTCATGATCTTCAGGCCCTACGGCCTGATATCCTTCAAGGAGATCAATGCCAGACAATTGTTGCGGTCCAAGAGCAAAAGAGAACCCATTAAACATCCATTAGGAGTGTAACCATGACAGCATTGCTCAGTGTAAAAAATATGACCCATTATTTTGGCGGGTTACGGGCTGTTCATGATTACAATCTGAACATTGCACCCCAGCAGATCATAGGACTTATCGGGCCCAATGGTGCCGGGAAAACCACAATTTTTAATTTGATCACAGGTGTCTACACCCCCACCCAGGGGACTATCACCCTGGAGAATGAAAATATAAAAGGGCTTGAAACCAATGAAATCTCGGCCAAGGGCCTTGGAAGAACTTTTCAGAATCTGGCCCTCTGGCGACACATGAATGTGCTGGATCATATCAAGATGGCCCATTATTCCCAGCTCACCTATGGATTGTTCGGATCATTTTTCAAT
>JAHIVS010000484.1 GCA_018816605.1 Pseudomonadota bacterium | reverse complement strand
TTCGTCCAGGGCTTTTATTCTCAGGTGCACATCGGGTAGATTGTCAAAGGATGCTGCCAATGCGGAGTTGACCGCTTCCTTTGAAAATCCCTGATCGGTCATGATATTGACCATCCGGCTTTGAAGAAACAGCTTTACCTGACCCGTAAGTTCCCCTCTTTTGACCGTATCAGACACAAACCCTTCCAACCCCTTTTCAATGAGGGCGGTCAGGGAAAACGTCAGGTTTTCCGCCTGGATGATCTGAATGATACCGATACCCAGACGTCTCAGGGCATAGGGATCAGCCCCCCCCGTTGGAATCAGGCCAACGGAAAAACAGCCGCAGATGGTGTCCAGTTTATCGGCAATGGCCAGGAGAGCTGCAACTGGGTTTTCAGGCAGCTGTCCCCCGGACTGAACCGGTCTGTAATGCTGTTCAATGGCATCTGCCACATCCGGGGCTTCGCCGCCCTTTAAGGCATAGGCCCGGCCGATGAATCCCTGGAGTTTGGTGAACTCAATCACCACCTGGCTGACAAGGTCTGCCTTACAGATTTTGGCGGCCCGGGACAAATTGGTTTTCAAGGTGGCTTTATCTTTATAGCTACTTACCTCTCCCAGATAATCCACCAAGTCTTCGATGCGCTGGATCTTTTCATGTACCGAGCCCAATTTTGCCTGGAAGGTGACTTTTTTGAGTTTTTCCGCAAAGGCATCCAGGCTGATGTCACAATCGGCTTCATAGAAGAATTTGGCATCGGAAAGCCTTGCCCGCAATACCTTTTCATGGCCTCTTGCCACAAGATTCATATCTTTTGCCAGGGTATTATTCACAGCAATGAACAAGGGTTTCAATTTCTTTTTTGCATCCACCAGGGCAAAATATTTCTGGTGTTCCCGCATGGCCGTTATCAGCACCTCATCGGGCACCGCTAGAAAAGCCTCATCAAAGTGGCCCACAACCGGGTAGGGGTATTCCACCAGGTTGGCCACAATATCCACCAGATCCGGATCTTCTAAAATATGGCTGTCCTGCTCGTTGGCAAGAATCTGGATGGCATCCACCAGCATCTGTTTTCTTCGATCAATGTCCACAATCACATGGGCGGCTTCCAATACGGCTTCATAGTTGTCCGCGGTTTCAATCTTCACAGGGGCTGGATGCATAAACCTGTGACCAAAACTCTTGTTGGAACTTTGGATATCCCCCAGGGTAAAGTTTAACACCTGATCTCCCAAAAGCCCCACGAGCGAGATAATGGGCCGGGCAAAGCTGATGGAAAAACTTCCCCACCGCATGCTTTTGGGAAAGGGAATGGACAAGATCTGCTTTGCCATCATCTGTTCCAGGATGGCAACGGAAACGTCACAGCTTTCTTCCACCACCACGGTGAGGTACCGCCCCTTGCCGGTGTCTTCCACCACAATCGTATCAACACTCACCCCTGCCTTTTCGGCAAACTTAACAGCGGCCAGGGTGGGTTTGCCGTTTTCGTCAAACCCCACTCGTTCAGGAGGCCCTGCCAGGGTGGATGTCTTGGGATTCTGGGCTTTTGCCACATTTTTCACCATAAGGGTCAGGCGCTTGGGGGTTCCCAATATTTTGGCCTCGCCATGGTCAATGCGGGCAGCCACAAGGGCGGATAGAATATTTTGTTTAAATGCGGTCAGTGCCGGGATAATATATCCTGCCGGAATCTCTTCACAGCCGATTTCGATTAGAAGTGTGCTCATTTTATTTATCCTCTCCCTTTTTCAATAATGGATGTCCCATCTCTTCCCTCTGGACAAGATAGGCCTGGGAAGCCGCCCGTGCAATATCCCGTATCCGCTTGATAAAACCGGTACGTTCGGTCACGGAAATGGCGCCTCTGGCATCCAGCAGGTTAAAGGTGTGGGAACATTTGAGGCAAAATTCGTAAGTTGGGATCACAAGCCCTGTCTTTACAATTCGGTGGGCCTCTGCCTCATATTTTGTGAACAGATCAAAGAGTAGATCCACATCGGCTATCTCAAAATTGTAGGTGGACTGTTCCACTTCCTGTTGGTGATAAACATCCCGGTAAGTGATGCTATCGTTCCATTTGAGATCAAATACATTGTCCACCCCTTGCAGGTACATGCACAGCCGCTCCAGCCCATAGGTCAGCTCAACGGGTATGGGGTTCACATCCACGCTCCCGACGATCTGAAAATAGGTAAACTGGCTGACCTCCATGCCGTCCAGCCAGACTTCCCAGCCAAGGCCGGAAGCCCCCAGAGTCGGTGATTCCCAGTCATCCTCCACAAATCTGATGTCGTGTTCCAGAGGATCTACCCCCAGCATTTTTAATGACTCCAGATACAATTGCTGAATATCGGGAGGAGAGGGTTTCAAGATCACCTGATACTGATAATAATGCTGAAGCCGGTTGGGGTTTTCGCCGTACCGTCCGTCGGTTGGCCTTCTTGACGGCTGGACATAGGCCACCTTCCAGGGCTCAGGACCCAGGGCTTTTAACAAAGTTGTGGGATGGAATGTGCCGGCACCCACTTCCATGTCATAGGATTGTATCAGGACACAGCCCTTTTCTGCCCAAAATCTGTTCAGGTTTAAGATAACATCTTGAAAATTCATGTTA
>JAHIVS010000483.1 GCA_018816605.1 Pseudomonadota bacterium | reverse complement strand
CTTGTGCAGCATGGCAGCCTTTAATATCGGAACCAGCTGTTCCTTGTCTCCTGAAAACCCCCGGGCCACAAACCCGGCCCCCAGCTGAACCGCCACTTCACACAGGTCGATGGCTTCAAATGCATTCGCCCGTCCTTTCCGGCTGGAGGACCCCTTGTCTGCGGTTGCCGAATCCTGGCCCTTGGTGAGTCCGTAACAGCCGTTGTTCATAACGATATATACCATATTCAGGTTACGCCGGGCAACGTGGACAAATTGTCCCATTCCGATGGAGGCGGTATCTCCATCGCCGGAAACACCAATGTACAGCAACTCTTTATTGGCCATGTTGGCGCCGGTGGTAATGGATGGCATACGTCCGTGGACCGTGTTGAACCCATGGGATCTGCGCAGAAAATAGGCCGGGGTCTTGGATGAACACCCGATCCCGGAAAGCTTGGCCACCCGGTGGGGTTCTATGGAAAGCTCAAAACAGGCCTGGATGATCGAATTGCTGATGGAATCATGGCCGCAGCCGGCACAAAGGGTGGAATCGGCACCTTCATAATCCCGGCGGGTATACCCCAGATCGTTTTTGGGAAGATCCGGATGGCGGAAAACAGGGCGGCGGGAACTCATGCGGCACCTCCTTTGGGGGTCAGGGTCTGGGTCAGCTTTGCTTCAATGGACTGACAGATATGTCTTGCATCAATGGGCGTGCCGTCAAAATGGGTGATGGAAATAAGCTTTTCCGGAGCAAAACCAAGCTCATTCATCAAAAGGGTTCGCATCTGGCCGTCCCGGTTCTGTTCGATCACAAAAAGCCTCTCATGCCGGTCGATAAATTCACGGACATCGTTCTGGAAGGGAAACCCCCTCAAGCGCAGGGTATCAAGGGCAATGCCCTTTTTGTCAAGCATCTCCATTGCCTCATAAGCGGCGTATGTGCTGGTACCATAAAAGATGGCTCCCCCAGCGCCCGGCGTATCATGTACTTTTATACGGGGAGCCGGCACAAGTGTTTTTGCGGTCTCCCATTTTCTGGACAGCCGCTCCATACACCGTTGATAAACATCCGTGTCCTCGGTATAGCCGGCATATTCGTCATGGGAGGATCCCCGGGTAAAAAAAGCCCCTTTCTGGGGGTGGGTCCCAGGAATTGTCCGATAGCAGATGCCGTCGCCGTCTGTATCCAGATAACGGCCAAAGTCTCGGGTCAGGGTGTCCAGCTTGTCTCGGTCGAGAACTTTCCCCCGGCAGTATTTGCGACGGTCGTCCCACTCCATTGGCAGACAGACATGATCGTTCATCCCAAGGTCAAGATCACTCAAGAGAATCACCGGAGTCTGGAGTGTTTCCGCCAGGTCAAAGCTGTCTGCGGCCATCTGGAAGCACTCTGTGGGATCGCAGGGGAACAGCAGGACATGCTTGGTATCGCCGTGGGAGGCATAGGCACATGCCTGGATGTCTGACTGCTGGGTCCGCGTGGGCATGCCCGTACTGGGCCCGGCTCTCTGGACATCGACCAGCACCACGGGAATTTCGGTAAAATAGGCCAGGCCCAGCAGTTCATTCATCAAGGATATCCCGGGCCCTGAGGTGGCGGTAAAGGCCCTGGCACCGTTCCAGGAGGCCCCGATGGCGATCCCCAGTGCAGCCAGTTCATCTTCTGCCTGGATAATGGCCGCCTTTCTTTTTTGGCATTCATCCAGCCGGTATTGGCGGGTAAACTTGTCAAAGGCTTCAATGACGGAGGTGGACGGGGTGATGGGATACCATCCGGCAACGGTTGCACCACTGTACACAGCACCCAAAGCCGTGGCGCTGTTGCCGTCCATCAGGATGTGGGTGCTCAGTTTGCTGCTGCGCTTTACCGAAAGCTTGCAGACATCGGGAAAATGCTTTGATGCATAGTCAAATCCCAATTCCAGGCAGCGGATATTGGGGGCTGCAAGCTTGGGTTTCTTGCTGAATTGTTTTGTGATCGAGTCAATGAGAACCGAAAAGTCCATATCCAACAAAAAGGCAACGGCCCCCACATAGAGGATGTTTTTCAGCAGAGGCCGCAGCTTGGGATTCTCGATTTCCCGGTTGCAGATATCGGTTAAGGGAATGCCGATGGGGGTGATATCCTTTCGATCAAAGTGATCGGAAAGTAATCTTGTGGAATCATACAAAAAATATCCGCCCGGCAGAAGATCGTCGTAATCCTTTTCAAGGGTCTGGCCGTTGACGGCAACCACAAAATCATACCCGCCCCTGCGTCCCAGGTACCCCTGTTCGCTGACCCTGACCTCATACCAGGTCGGCAGTCCCTGTATGTTGGACGGAAAAATATTTTTGGGGCTCACGGGCACCCCCAGCCTGAAGACCGCCTTTGCAAAAAGGTTGTTGGCGCTGGCAGATCCGGATCCGTTCACATTGGCAAACCGGATAACAAAATCATTTACACGTTTGAGTTTTTTCATCTTTGTCCTGCCTTTGACGGGTTATAAGAATATTTTTTCATGTCCCAGGCAGCTGTGGGACACCTTTCCGCACACAGCCCGCAGTGAAGGCAAAGGTCTTCATCTTTGACCATCACCCTTCCGGTGGGAAGGAGATCAGAAACATAAAGGGGCTGGGATGGGTTTCTGGCCGGTACCGAAAGGCGCTCTCTTAACTCCTTTTCATCGCCGTTTTTAAGAAAATTAATGCAGGTTGTGGGGCAGACATCCACACAGGCATCGCATTCAATACAAAGCTCTGCGGCAAAAACGGTCTGGATATCACAATTAAGACAGCGAAGGGCCTCTTTAGAACCGACTTTGGGATTAAACCCCAGCTCCACTTCCATGAGGCGGTCCTTTATGGATTTGACCTTTGACACCATGGGCACCTTCTGGCGGGTCTCGCCTGAGACTTGGCTATGGTATATCCATTCCCGGAGCCCCATTTTCTGACCGGCAAGGGTGGTAAAGGGCAGAGGCCTTTTTGAAAGGTCTTTTCCATTGCAGAACAGATCAATGGAGATGGCGGCCTCGTGGCCGTGGGCCACCGCCGTAATCACATTTTTGGGTCCAAAGGCGGCATCCCCGCCGAAAAAAACATGGTCAAGATCAGACTGAAACGTAGTTGCATCCACCCGGGGCCGGCCTTTCTCGTCAAAACTAAGGCCGATATCTTTTTCAATCCAGGGGAAAGCATTCTGCTGGCCTACGGCCAGCAGGACTTCGTCACAGGGAATAAAAAGTGTTTCCGTGTCCGTCTTGCCCTTTTCCAATCGCTGAAAATTCATTCCTTTTAAGCAATCGCCTTCCATGATAAAATCAACCGGCGAAAGGTGCTCTAAAATCGGGATATCCTCTCTTATGGCATCTTCGATCTCCCACGGGGAGGCTTTCATCTTTTCCCGTGTTCCCCGGATGATGACCTTAACCTGCTTTCCGCCAAGCCGCCTTGCGGTCCTGCAGCAATCCATGGCGGTATTTCCTCCGCCGATCACAAGGGTTGTTTTGCCGGTTTTTTTTGTGTGCCCGTATTGGACGCCTGCCAGCCATTCAATGCCGATGTGAACAAATTTTTTTGCTTCCTGCCTGCCCGGGAGATCAAGGTCCCGGCCCCTTGGGGCGCCGGTGCCGACGAATACGGCATCATGCCCCTTGGCAAGAAAGGCTTTCATACTGGAAATATAGGTGTTCAGATGGGTGACAACGCCCATGGAAAGGATGGCGTTCACCTCTTCATCCAGCACTCGTTTGGGCAGCCTGAAAGAGGGTACCTGACTTCGGACAAACCCGCCGGCCTCAGCCTGGTCATCATAAAGATCGATGCTGTAGCCAAGCCGTAAAAGATCTCTGGCCACGGTAAGCGAAGCAGGGCCTCCGCCGATAAGGGCTATTTTTTTTCCATTTTTGTTTTTCATCACGGAAGGCCCGGGTTTAAGGCTGGCCACATCCCCCTTATTGTCTGCACATACCCGTTTGAGGCGACAGATGGCCACGGCCTTTTCTTCCACCCGGACTCTGCGGCAGGCCGGCTCACAGGGCCTGTCACACACCCTGCCCAAAATCCCCGGGAAAACATTGGATTCCCAGTTGATCCTATAGGCATCTGCATATTTTTTTTGGGCAATCAGCCTGATGTATTCCGGCACCGGGGTGTGGGCCGGACATGCAAACTGGCAATCGATCACGCGATGAAAATACTCAGGGTCGTTCGTATCAGTTGGATTCAATGAGGTTCCTCCCGCTTTTACAAATGTATTTTAAATAAAGGTCATATTTAGCTCATTTGTGCAACCAATGTGCAAGGATAGCATTTTATCCGCCAATTGCCTCCCCCCCCGGGGTTGACCTTTTGGTTGTTCCAATGCGCCTCCATGAAAATACCATAGAATATTGAAATGGCGCCAGTGATATTTTTTCTTTGCCGGAAGGCAGATGAACGCGGATAGGGCACTCTTCTTTTTGTATTCGTCCATTTTATCGTCCCCATCCGGAGATGGATATCAGCAAAGAAACAGGTTTATTCTTTTCCCTTTGTTTTTGCACTTTCTTTTTTTGGAGAAGGTGCTTCCTTTCCAGCCGGTTTGGGAGTTGGTTTCTCTGCCGGTTTTGAAACCGCCTTTTTCTTGGGGGTTATGCCCCTCAAAATGGACATGAGGGCATCCCGTTTCTGGGCCATGACCAAAGAAATTTCTTCAAGCTGATCCTCGGTGAGGTTTGTTTTGGCTTTTTCCAGGAAATCATACACATTGTCGGCAATATCAAGCATTTTATCATGGGCGTCTGCTTCTTTTTTTGTCGCAAATGTCATTTTTTCCTCTCCATTCCTTACAACAATGTACTTTACAATTACAGCCATCTTTTCTCCTTGAGATCCGACATGATAATAAAAAAACTTTGGACTGACGCTACCAGGAAGCCCATGAAAAAAGCAAAAAAACTAATTTTTTCAGCTTTTCCATGAAAAACATATCTAATATATCCAAAGACAAAGTTCAACCCAAAGTTTTCTACCTCTTAATACAAAAAAAGGCCCTGGCAAAGCAATCGTCCTGCCAGGGCCCGTTTCACAATCAAAGGGGGGAGTTACAATTCAGGTCGCGGGTACAGACCGCTTCTTTTTATGATCTCAGGCACTTTTTCTTCCCATTCAATGGCCATGATATGGAATCCTGCAACCCCGGTCACTTCCTTGAGCTGCTGAATATGTTCCACACAGATATCAATCCCCTCCTGGGCCTGCTTTCCCTTTTCAACTCCGGCGAGCCGTTCGATGATCGCGTCCGGCACATCCATTCCCGGCACCTTCTTTTTCATATATTTGGCCATACCAACCGATTTCATAGGCGTCATGCCGGCCATGATAAAAGCCTTTTCATGGAGTCCCCTGTCCACTGCCCGGCGCATCCATTCCTTGAATTTGTCAATATTGTAGATACACTGGGTCTGGATAAATTCCGCACCGCAGGCAATCTTTTTGGCAAGTCTGGGAACCCTTATTTCAAAGGGATCGGCAAAGGGATTGGCAGCCGCGCCTACAAATATTTTGGGCGGGCGCTTGATGTCGTCACCCCCTAAAAATTTTCCCTCATCCCGCATGTGGCGGACGGTCTGGACCAATTGCATGGAATCCAGGTCGTGGACATTCTGACCCTTGGCGCAATCACCAAAACTCTGGTGGTCACCGGAAAGACACAGCATGTTGGGAATGTCAAAGGAGGCGGCTCCCAAAATATCACTCTGGAGGGCCACCCTGTTTCTGTCCCGTGTCACCATCTGGAGCACCGGTTCTATTCCCAAAAGTTTCAAATGGATACAGGCGGCAAGGGAAGACATCCGTGTCATGGCGGTCTGGTTGTCCGTGACATTAATGGCATCCACATAATCTTTGATCAGCAAGCCTTTTTTGCGCACCTCTTCCGGGTCACTTCCCCGTGGCGGACCACATTCCGAGGTAACACCCAGGTGTCCTGCTTTCATCACTCTTTCCAGCCTGCCGGCACTTACGAACTCGCTCATATTTTTACATCCTCCCTGGTTACGGTTCTGGGGCCGCCTGCCCGGTCTGTGGACCAGTCTTTGATGGGGGCAACTTTCTCATAATCATCCATTTTGTCAAGGGCTTTGAGCCGATCCACAATGAGCTGCCAGGCACAGTCCGTATCCGGACCCAGTTCGCATTTGCCGTTGGTGGATCCGCCGCAGGGGCCGTTGAGCACCCGTTTGGCGCACCTTGAAACCGGGCAGATGCCCCCGGTTCTTGCCAGAACGCAGGACCCGCAGGCCTGACAGCGTTCTGTCCAAAGGCCTCTATCTT
>JAHIVS010000482.1 GCA_018816605.1 Pseudomonadota bacterium | reverse complement strand
GGAAACCTCCTTACGCACATGGGCCTTCACCGGGACAGAGTTCAGTTTTCATGGATTTCTTCAGCAGAAGCCACCAAGTTTGCACGGGTGGCGCAAGCGGTTGCCAAGACCATAAGTGGTCTTGGCCCCAATGAAAAACTGGTAAAAAAGGCCAGCTAAAGGAGAGGGTGAATGAACGACATAACCAAAAATATAAGAACGCTTGCCGCCTCCCTTTTACGCAAGGGTCAGGTGGATATGGTCCTGGGGTTTAAACAGGGATCATATCCCATGGCCTGCGCCCCTTTTATGGCACGTCTTTCCGAACAGGCAGACCTGTTTGTCTGGAACCATCATTGCGGACTCAATCTTGCCAATTATCTGACCGGCAGGAAAGAAAAAATCGGCATCATTGCCAAGGGGTGTGATACCCGGAATATTGTCAATCACATGGTTGAAAACAAGATTACAAGGGATCAGCTTCATATCATCGGGGTGCCCTGCAACGGAATGGTGGACAGAGCAAAGATCTCCTCCCAATTTGACCGGGAAATCATTGAATATGCGGAAAAAGGCGATACCCTCGTCCTCACCACCGCCCTTGGAACAACTCAAGTGTTAAAAAAAGATTATCTTAAAGCCAATTGCGCCACCTGCATGCACCCCAACCCTGTGATCTATGATCAGCTTGCCGCAGAACTTGTGCCGGATCCTGTCATTGATGCTCCGTTTGCAGATGTGGATGAAATCCAGGCCAAACCCCTGGAAGAACGATGGGCCTATTTTGATGATCTTTTGAAAGACTGCATCCGGTGTTATGCCTGCCGCAATGCCTGTCCCCTGTGTTATTGCCCCACCTGTTTTGTGGATGAATCAGCTCCCCAGTGGGTGGGCAAGGGCATGGACCCGACCGATATTAAGACATTCCATTTTTTAAGGGCATACCATTGTGCGGGTAGATGTACCGATTGCGGCGCCTGTGTCCAGGCCTGCCCCATGAATATAGATGTCAGGGCCTTTACCCGGAAACTGAATAAAGACAGTTTTGAAATTTATGGATGGGAACCAGGGCTTGATCCCCAAAAAAGACCCCCCCTGGATACCTTTCTCCCTGATGATTCTGATGCGTTTATAAAGTAGGCAATGAAGACAAAACTCCATTGAGGATACCATATGAAAATCATACGAATAAACAAAACCGCCTGGAACAGCGGGATGGATAAATCCCGGGGGAAGTATCATCTGTTTGGCCCTGTTAAAGAGCAAGACCATCACCGATTCAAACAGCTTGACGAGAATCAGTATCCGGATATGTATCCTGGCACCTGTGTCCGTTCTCCCAAATCAATTTTATTCCCCCAATCCCAGGTCATGCTGGAGGCCTGTCTGGATCAATCCTGTGAAAATCATCATATCTTAACCCAGGCACCATGGGATGATACCCCCCGGGCGGTGATCGGTATCCGGCCCTTTGATGCCAGGGCAATTGGGCTTTTGAACCTTAATTTTGATACCGATGAATATCGTGACCCCTATTGGTGCGATGCCCTGGCGATCACCACCTTTTTGGGCCTTGCGATCAATACGCCTTCCAGATCGGATTTTTCCACAACCGCCGGATCCGGCCCCTTTGATGAACAAGGCCTGGATGTTCTGCTGGTGGATTGTGAAGACCACTATCTTGCCAAGATTCTCACAGACAAGGGAGATTCCTTTCTCAAAGAGGCCGGGTTTAAAGAGGATGATAAAAAAGGTGAGAAAGAAATTGATCAGAAAACTGCCAATGACACCCTCCGGAAGATGAAAGAAAAGGCGGAAGCCGCCATCGGCTCAGTAATTCACACGGACAGGCTCAAAGACAAAACCATACTGGACCTCCATGGGGCATCTTTTTGGGAGGAGGTGGCATTCGCCTGTATTAATTGCGGCACCTGCACCTTTGTCTGTCCTACCTGCTGGTGCTTTGACATCCAGGATGAGACAAGGGGGCAATCCTCCCAGAGAATCCGGAACTGGGATACCTGTATGTCGCCTCTATTCACCCTCCATGGTTCCGGCCATAACCCCCGGGGGGAAAAGACCCAGCGGGTAAAACAACGATTCATGCACAAACTGAAGTATTTTCTGGACAAGTATGACCAGGGGATCATGTGTGTGGGCTGCGGCAGATGTGTGGAAGGCTGTCCTGTGAACATCGACATCCGCAAGGTCTGTAATCAGATGAATTCATATGAGCCCTTAACTCAATCGGGCCTTTGATCGAGCAGGTATGAGAAAAGGAGGAAAAATGGAAAAAAAATTGGGGAATCCTTATCTGCCCTATCCGGTCCGTATTGATGAAATACAAATTGCAACAGAAGATAAAAGTCTTAAAACTTTTAAATTTGTGTTTCTCAACCCGGAAGATGAAAAAAAATTTTCCTATAGGGCTGGTCAGTTTGCAGAACTCTCCATCCCGGGGGTGGGTGAAATTCCCATCGGGATCGCATCATCCCCCGTTGAAAAAGGGTTTGTCAAGTTTACCGTGTTCAAGACAGGAGTGGTTACCTCCCATCTTCACAATATGAAGGTGGGGGATATCATGGGTGTCCGCGGTCCTTTAGGCAATTGGTATCCATGGGACCGGCTGGAAAATAAAAATGTGGTGATCATCGGGGGGGGATTTGCCTTCACCACCTTAAGATCCTCCATTCTTTATATGCTGGATCCGGCCAACCGATCAAAATTTAAAAACATTGATGTGGTCTATGGTGCCAGATCCCCGGGGATGCTGCTCTTTCGGGAAGAATTGTTTGAATGGGAACGGCGGGAGGATATCAACATGCATATCACGGTTGATGGAACCGATGATCCG
>JAHIVS010000481.1 GCA_018816605.1 Pseudomonadota bacterium | reverse complement strand
TGCTGCCCCAGATGGCCTAGGACTGCAACCGGATTTATAAGAGCATTGATAGAACAGTAAAAGATATGATTGCAAAGATAGCGACAAGGTATCGGTCAACGGTTTTCAGGGCCAAGGTCAGGCATAATGACTCTTGACAAATTCCCTTGTCCTATCCTATACCATTAGCTGAAACAGCTTAATCTTCATCAAGATCTTTATTGACCTTGTCAACGTTGATTCGGTTTTCCCTTTGTTCAATTTCTTTGTTCCAAACAATTGCTAAGCTGCCACCCCGGTGTACAGGAGAAAAGGATGAAAAACCGAATCCTTTCCAAACGAAAGAACCGGCCAAGGACCTTCCAGAGCAATTCCCACCAGCCTATCCCGGACAGAGGAAACAAGGGTCCTAGCGAATCGAAAGATCCAGGCAAGGATGCGATATACCGATATCAGGACTTGATACACAATGCTCCCAAAATCAGATCCCAGGCATCACTTCAGCAACGGATCGGCTCAGCCCCATCCATGGCAGTTCAAAAAAAATGTCAAAACCTGTTTAAGGCAGCCAGGACCGCTTCGGCTAAGATCATACAGAGAAATCAACTTGGCCGGAACTTGACCGGATACCAGAAAGAGCTGGTCACCTGGGCCGTAGAAAAAGTGGATCCCAGCATGAATGAGCGCCTGGCATCCGCCAGGGACGTCTATGAAGCGGTACGGCACGAAATCTGGCACAGCCACCGCGGCCAGGTCATCCGCTTCATGGCCAGGGGTGACGGTCTCGACGAAACCCAGGCTGAAACAGCCGTTGAAAAATTCAATCTTTTTTCCCGAGAGGAGCGTCTGAGGCTGAGGACCTGGCTAACCGGGCCGGGGGAGGAATCCACCAAGCTTAATTTTATCGGAGGGCTTGGCCGGGGGAAGGTCTTTGCCTGGACAGACCCCAGGCAGGCCTTGGCGGAAAGTTCGGTACTACCGGGCAACTATACAATTGCTTACAATTTTGCCAAAGTGCCGGACCTGTCAAATATTCGGACCCTGGATCAGGTCAAGGGGATACTCGACTATTGGGAGGTTGCGGCCAGGGCCTATGTGGAATGCATGGTCCAGCACCGGGAACTGTCCCTTGAACTGGCCGAAAAACAGGTCGCCCAGGGAATATTTTCATCCAATATTCTCAGGGGCAAACATAAATCCCTTCGATTGTGGCAGTCCGGAGGGCCACCCTATATCAAGGAATTCATCCATAACCTCCAGCAATTGAGAGACCGGGCCGATGAGGGAAAGAGGAAATTCAAGGGGCTGGAAAAAGAGGATGCCAAGGATGAGCCGGACCAAGGGGCTATCAATAGTGTTCTGGCCGAGGGCCGGCCAGTTCTGGAAATTCTTGTGGCCACGTTGTCTGCAATCCAGCCCACTGCCATGACACTGATATCGGGGATCAGGGAGAGTAGAGCGGACATATCCAATCTCAGGCGACAGATCGCCCAGATGCAGCCCGCCTCATTCTGGTCAAAGACCTTTGATGCCGTGGGCGAAATGCTTCAAAAGGCAATTAAGGTGATCACCAATCCCCAAAATCTGCTCATGGCTTTGGAAATCGGTCTGGAAATCGCCGGCGCGGTTTTTACCGGGGGGGCTTCCGTCGTTATCCGGGTGGTCAAATGGCTGGCCACCACCGGTATCAAGATCAAGGAGCTGGTCACCGGCATGATCCCCCAAATAAAGGCATACGCCAGCCTGGAGGCGCTGAAAAAATTCATCCCCTTTCAGCACCTCTTTTCCGGGTCAGCCTTTTTCCACAATATCATCCTGGCTCTGTTCGGGAAGTTCAGCCTCTCCGAATCCGCACCGGCTGAAACGGTGAGAGCCAGGCCGGCCCGGACAGCAGACCGGGGGGACTTTGTGGGGAGAATTGCTGCCAGGATCCAAGCCATTGCCGCACTTTTCCGGCGGATATACCGGAAAATCCACCGCAAGACCGGTCAACTGCTTTCCCGCATCGATTTAACAAAATATGGCTGGTTCAGGCAATTGGCCCGGTACTATGTCCGGATCATGCACCTGAAATCCATGGCTGGCAATGCCATGTCAAGAGCCAATAGATATGTGGGGCGAATAAAGGATAGAATAATGGGACTTCTGGGTGGGATCACCCAAAGGGCCAAACAATATATCGGGATTCTGGCAAAACCGGTTAAATGGCTGAAAGGGGTGGTGACTGCAGGGGTGGAATACCTGCTCAACCTGTTGATAACGAACCCGCCGTCCGCTGTTCTCAAGGCAGCATTCAGGGCCATTCAGGCCACTGCAGGGACAAGCCTCATTGACCTGGTCAAACAGCATGTGCCTATGGCCAGCACCATGATTAAAAAGATGGCCGAATCGGTCTCCGGCTGGGTCGGGGGGTTGATTGAAAATCCGATGGAAAAACTGGCACAAGCCGCTAAGGATCTTTTCGATACTAGGGTTGTTCCGATAATCAACAGCATTAAAGGGGTTATAGATGATGTGGCAGCCAGCGGATATAAATTTTTGAACACCATTTCCGGAGGACGGTTTGCCAAAGCAAAGGCCAGGCAAGCCAATTCCCCTGCACAGCGGGCAAAGGCCGGAACCGGCAAAGTGGGCCAGGCAAGCCGGACCAATGAACTGAAGGCGCTTTTGAGTCCTACCCTTGGTATTGAATTCAAAGCCCTGGTGAAAATGGATACGCGCCTAAAAAAACGGTATAAAAATCTCAAGCGGACAAGGGCCTTGAGATCCTATAAGGAACATTCCCATACCTATTTCACCCTTTTGAAGAATGCCAGGCAACAACTGCAGCAAAAATTTACCTGGAAACAATGGCTGGACCTGTATAAATCAACATT
>JAHIVS010000480.1 GCA_018816605.1 Pseudomonadota bacterium | reverse complement strand
AGGGAGTTCGGCTGACAAAAAAAGCGATGGATAAAATCGAAGAAACAATCCACAGGATAAACGGAATCGAAAAATGGGCAATCGATATACTTTGCTATGACGACTGATTATTGGGTGGTTTTATTTTGATATCGTGCCTAAGGTTTTCACCATGTCAACAAAAGAGATACTGCACTCTCCTTTCACATTGAATATTTCGGCAAGTTTTTTTTCAAGGCAGAGAACCATGACCCGGACCAGATCATCTTCGTGGACAAACTGGAAGGGGCTGGTTTTTTTGGGGAGCATTACCCATGGTTTTTTCAAATGGGTGGACAGAGGGTTGTTTAGGTCGGGCCCGGCCACATTGATCTCCTCGATGTTTTTGGTGTCAAGTCCCGGGGGCAATACATAGGCGGCATGGATGACGGTGTCGATCTTGTGGGTTTTTAAAAGATCCAGAACCGAGTCCCTTACATCCTGTCGGATAAAGGTGAGGGTGTGGGATTTAACGGTGGGTTCTCTTATATCAATGCCCACGATGTGTTTGACCGATGCATGATGGGATAATGCCTGGACAATTTTGGTCCCGATATAGCCGGAAACCCCTGTGATAAACACATTTTTCATCTGATTTCCTTGTGTCCAGTGTCGGTGTTCTGACACTGGACACTATCAATAGGGTTGTTTGTTTTTACATCTTTTCCAGGATGTGGATACACATGGCCGCCTCTTCCACGCCGATGTTGCCCCCGCCGTTTTCAGCAAGTCCGAGTCTGGCGCCCGTAACCTGTCGGCTACCGGCATCCCCCCGAAGCTGGAGCCCGATTTCATAGATCTGGGCAAGGCCCGAGGCTCCGATGGGATGACCGCGGCATTCAAGACCCCCGCTGGTATTCACCGGTTGTTTGCCCCCAAGCTTGGTATGACCTTCCAGGGCATGGATGCCCCCTTCACCCGGGGGGCAGAACCCCATGGCCTCGGTTTGGTGCAGCTCTCCATAGGCGGTGGCATCGTGGAGTTCGGCCAGGCTGATCTCCTTGGGACCCACTCCTGCCTGGGCATAGGCCTTTGCCACCAGGCGTTCGCCTATGTCCACCCCGTCCAGATCCCGGTCGGTACCGGTGCCCAGGATCGAGGCCCGGATTCGAATGGGCCGGGCATGGGCAAGTTTCTTTAAGAACGCTTTTGAGCAGACAATGGCGGCGGCGGCCCCATCCCCCACGGGAGAGCACATGGCCCGGGTCAAAGGATAGGCCACGGGTCTGTCGGCCAGCACCTGGGCCACGCTCATGTCCTGCTGGTACTGGGACAGGGGGTTGAGGGAGCCATGCCAATGGTTTTTGGCGCAGATGGCTGCCAGCTGCTCCTGGGTGGACCCGTATTTGCTCATGTGCCATCGGGCGCCCATGGCATAGGCGTCCATGAAAACAGAGCGGCCTTCTCCCGCCGGGGTCTGGTCATCGGGGATCTTGACGGTGAATTGTTTGTTAACCCTTTCCAGCATCTGCAGATGGGCTTCAAAATTGCCCACATCCATACAGGTGGCATAGGCGCCCAGGGACAGGGCTTTGTTGGGGTTGGAAATTTTCTCAGCTCCCAGGGCCAGGACCACCTCGTGCATGCCTGCTCTCACCTGGGAATAGGCCATGTGCAGGGCGGTGCTGGCCCCGGCGCAGGCGTTTTCCACATTGGTGATGGGAATGGCTTCAATGCCCATGGACCGCAGGGCCACCTGGCCCCGGATGGAATGCTGGTTGGAAAACATGCCCCAGAAGGTGTTGGCAAAAAAGGCGGCGTTCAGCGCTTCTTTTTCAATCCCTGCATCTGTAAGCGCAAGGCGGGTGACTTCATGGGCCATATCCGGTACGTCCCGGTCCGGGTATTTATTGAACCGGATCATGCCAAGCCCGATAATATAAACTTCGTTCATAGGGTCTCCTCTTTTATAGGGTTCCTTGTTCATAGGGTTTCTTCGTAAAAAAAGCGGATTAAAGGTGATGGGCCGCCGTGATCATGAGGCTGTCATTGGCCCCGTCCTCGATGAGGCCGGCCCTGGCGTCCCGGAAAAATTTTTCAACCGGGTATTCCCGGCTCACCCCGTTGCCCCCGAACATCTGGACGGCCAGGTGGGTTACCTCAAAGGCCACGTCTGTGCAGAAGACTTTTGCGGCAATGGAATATTCTATTTTTGGCGGGGTGTTGTTGTAATTGTAGATCATGGCCGCCCGGGACAGAGACCGGGCCGCCTCTATCTTCATGAACATGTTAAACAGCTTGTGCTTGATCATCTGGTGCTCGAACAGCGGTTTGCCTCCCTGGATTCGCTGCTTGGT
>JAHIVS010000479.1 GCA_018816605.1 Pseudomonadota bacterium | reverse complement strand
GGTGCCTCCGTGGGAATAGTGGAAAAGCAAGCGTTCACCTTTGCACAGCCGCCGGATGTGTTGGCCTTGGAGAGCGGTGCCAGCATCGGTCCTGTCACCATTGCCTATGAAACCTGCGGCTCCCTGAACAAGGAGAAAACCAATGTGATTCTGGTTGTCCACGCCCTGTCCGGGGACGCCCACATGGCGGGGTTCCATAAACCGGAAGATGCCAAGCCTGGTTGGTGGGACACCATGGTGGGACCGGGTAAGGGGATTGATACGGATAAATATTGTGTGATCTGCACCAATATCCTGGGCTCCTGTATGGGCACAACAGGGCCTGCCTCCATTGATCCGGGGACAGGGAAGGAATATGCCTTCCGCTTTCCCATGATCACCATCACAGATATGGTCACGGCCCAGAAAGCGCTGATGGATCATCTGGGGATCAAAAAGCTGTTGTCCGTTATCGGCGGATCCGTTGGCGGAATGCAGGTGTTGGAATGGTGCATCCGGTATCCTTCCATGGTTGCTTCTGCGGTTCCCCTGGCCACCACCTGTCGCCATTCCGCCCTGGCCATTGCCTTTAATGAGGTGGCAAGGCAATCCATCATGGCAGACCCCCATTGGAACAATGGGGACTATTATGGCGAAAAAAAACCAGACATGGGTCTGGCCATTGCCCGGATGATCGGCCATATCACCTATTTGTCCGACGAATCCATGCGGCTCAAATTTGGCAGAAAACTCCAGAATAAAAGTGCCCTGAGCTTTGAATTCGGCGCAGAATTCCAGGTGGAATCCTATCTCCAATACCAGGGCAAAAAGTTCATCGAACGGTTTGATGCCAATTCCTTCTTATATATCACCAAGGCGGCCGATTATTTTGACCTGGCAAGGGGATATGGAAAGGGCTCCCTTGTAAAAGCCTTTTCCCGGTGCCAGGCAAAATTCATGGTGATTTCCTATACCTCGGACTGGCTCTACCCCACCTACCAGTCAAAGGAGATGGTCAAAGCCATGAAAAAAAACAATCTGGATGTCAGTTTTTGTGAGATTGATGCAAAGTGGGGTCATGATGCGTTTTTGCTTCCCGATCCCCGGCTGGACAATCTGATCAAAGGCTTTTTAAGGAGTGTGGTCCATGAATCCCCTGCGGTATGATCTCAAACTCATTGCCTCCTGGATTGCCCCGGGCGCTAAGATTCTAGAGTTGGGGTGCGGTCAAGGAGATCTTCTCCATTGGCTTAAACAAGAAAAACAGGTGGTGGAACGGGGGATTGAAATCAAAGAATCCAAGGTGGTCTCTTGTATTGAACGAGGGCTCTCGGTTCTCCAGGGGGATATCAATGAAGAGATCGAAGATTTCCCGGACAATACCTTTGATTATGCCATTTGTTCCCAAACGCTCCAGCAGGTATATGAGCCCGCCACCCTGATCCGTTCCATGCTCCGGGTGGCAAAAATGGGGGTGGTCAGTTTTCCCAATTTCGGCCATGTGAAAATCCGGTTAAAACTTTTCACCTCGGGGTGTGCCCCCGTGACCGAGGAACTACCCTATTCCTGGCATGATACCCCCAATATCCGGGTATTGAGCCTGGATGACTTTCAGCATTTTGCCGATCAGACCGGATTTAAAATCCTAAAAAAAGCAGCCATTAATACCCAGGGGTTTCAGGGAAAAATCGTCCGGATTTTCCCCAACCTTTTGGCCACCTATGGTATTTTTTTAATCGGAAAGGAATAAAAATGATGGATCGCCATGGGATATACACAAGACCATTAAAACCCCGGGCCATCCCTGTTTTTTGCACCACCCTTGTGTGTTTGGGATTATTGTTATTGTTTGCCCCCCTTGTTTCTTCAAACTCTACAGAAGTCAAATCAGAACAAAGTTCCCAGAATCCATATACACCCGAAGAGCAGGCATTCATTGATGCCCGCCCCCAAATAAGGGTGGCCAATGAATTTGACTGGCCGCCCTTTGATTTTATCACCGATGGCAAACCGACCGGATTCGGTATCGATCTAATGGATCTTCTGGCCGGAAAATCCGGCCTTTCCATAACCTTCGTCAATGGATACACCTGGGATGAACTTTTAGAGATGTTCTTTGACGGTCGCCTGGATGTGATCCATTCCTTGAGCATCACACCGGAACGGCAACAAAAAGCCCTTTTCTCTTCCCCCTATTACCATAGCAAAAATGTGCTCATTTTCAGATCCGACACCCAGGATATGCATACGCTTGATGACCTGGAGGAAAACATCATTGCCCTGCCAAAGGGGTGGTCCTCCATTGAGTTTTTCAAAACCCATTTTCCAAAGGTTCATATCATCGAAGTTGAAAACAGCCGCCAGGCCCTTGAATATGTGGACCAGGGCAAGGTGGATGCCACGGTGGAACAGGAGGGGATTGCCCGGTATTTTATCAAAAAATTCGGGTTTACCGATCTTGAACTTTCCGATTGGCTGAAAAATGAAACTCTCCAGAAAACATCCTCCATGCATTTTGCCGTATTAAAAACCAATCCGGTTTTATTTTCGATCCTGGACAAGGCCCTTGCCAGTGTCTCCTTGTCTGAAATGGAACAGCTTAAAGAAAAATGGTTTTCCAGATCCGGTCGATTGATCGGCCAGGAAGATGTGGGACTGACCCCCGAGGAACGAAACTTTCTTGTGGCCAAAAAACAGATCATCGCATGTGTGGCACCGGAGCGGTTGCCCTTTTCCGCCATCCGGGGAAATCAGGTCATTGGCATGACAGCGGATTTTTTGGAAATTTTTGAAGAAAAATTAAAAATCCCCTTTCACATTAATCCGGCTGGCTCCATTGATAATGCGGTAAATCAGGTGGAATCCAGAGCCTGCGATATGATTCCCATGATCAGTAAAACCCTCGCCAGAAAAGAGCATCTGGATTTTACCGCCGCCTTCCTGGATTACAACGTGGTGATTATCTCCCGGGAAAATTTTCCCTTTATCTCCGATATTTCCGAACTAAAAGAAAGGCGCACCGGCATGGTGGCCGAAGGCAATATCCTTGAACGAGTGCTCCAGAATTATCCGGGCCTGAACTATATTCCTTTTGAAACCATCGAGGAATGCCTGGTGGAAGTCTCCACCGGGCAATTGGATGCAGCGATTTTAAGCCTGCCTGTGGCCTCCCATTATATCCGGGCAACAGGCCTTACCAACCTCAAGGTGGCGGGCCATTCCAATGTGAAAGAAGATCTGCGTATCGCGGTTCAAAAAGACAACAAAGTGCTTCACTCTATCATGAGCAAGGTGGTCAGATCCTTAAATCATACGGAAATAGACATGATCTACCAAAAATGGATCGGAAGCGAACTTGAGCACAAGACAGACTACACCCTTTGGTGGAAATCCATGTCCGTTGCCGGAATCATTCTGATCATGGTGGTATGGTGGAACCGAAAGCTGTCCCGGCTGAACAAGCAGATCGCCATTGCCCATGAAAAACTTCATCAAAAAAGTGATGAACTTGAGCGGATCTCCATCACGGACAGTCTGACCGGGATCTTTAACCGTCGCCACATTGAAACCACCTTTGAACTGGAATTGAAACGAAGCCTTCGCCATGAACGGGATCTTTCCATCGTCATTCTTGATATTGATTTTTTTAAAGCCGTCAACGACAACTTCGGTCACCAGACCGGAGATGAAGTGTTAAAACAATTTGCCCGGGTGGTTAAAGATAATATCCGGGTCACGGATATTATGGGCAGGTGGGGAGGGGAAGAGTTTCTCATTGTCTGTCCCGAAATCAACCTCCAAAGTGCCTCCCATCTGGCCTGGACCCTCTGCCGCCGCATTGAACAAGAAACCTTTGGAAAAACCGGAAACCAGACCGCAAGTTTTGGCGTCACCAGCTTTAAAAAAGGAGATGACGCCCAGGCAATGATATCCCGGGCAGACAAGGCCCTTTATCTTGCCAAATCCAATGGGCGCAACCAGGTTGAAAGTATTATTTAGCCCGCTGTTGTACATGGATGTGAACCCATAATTTAATAGTATAGGAATTTGCATTTAGCTGTTAGCTAACAGCTAATGGCTAAAAGCTCGCACGATAGTGCGCTAATTTAAGATAAGGAGACCAACCATGAAATGGACGCCTGGAACCCTGCTTGAAATGTCGGGATACTATTGGAAGACCTGTACCCTCCATGCTGGTGTAAGCTTGGATATTTTTACCCTCATCGGATCAGACACCGTTTCTGGGGAAACCATTGCAAAAAAGCTTGGGATGGAAAAACGGGGGCTGACTCTGCTTTTAAACGGTCTTACCGCCCTGGATCTTCTGGTTAAAGAGAACGACACCTATGCCAACACCCCGGAAGCATCCACTTTTTTGTCCAAAAAATCCCCCCAGTATATCGGGTACATGATTCTTCACCACCATCATCTGGCCCCTTCCTGGGTGGACATGGACAAGGCACTTTTCCAGGGAGGACCCATCCGGCAGAAAGCGGCTGTTTCAACAGAAGAATGGCGGGAAAGTTTTCTCATGGGCATGTTCAATATGGCCATGGCCATTGCCCCGGACCTGGCAAAACATTTGGACCTGTCCGGGTGTCAGCATCTTCTGGACCTTGGGGGCGGGCCCGGCACTTTTGCCATTCATTTTTGCCTGGAAAACCCGGAGCTAGCGGCCTCTGTCTGGGACCTTCCCACCACCCGGCCCTTTGCGGAAAAAACCATTAAAAAATTCGGTTTGGAAAATCGTATTTCTTTTATCCCCGGGGATTATACACAACAAGAGATTTGTTCGGCCCCCCAATTTGATGCAGCCTGGCTTTCCCACATTCTCCATGGGGAGGGGCCGGACATGGCCGCAAAAATTATTGAAAGAGCTGTGGCCGCTGTGAAACCCGGGGGAAAAATATTCATCCATGAATTTATCCTGAACAACACCATGGATGGCCCCTTATTCCCCGCCCTTTTTTCCCTGAACATGTTTCTGGGAACCAAACAGGGGCAGTCCTACAGTGAAGAACAACTCAAAGACATGCTCAAAACAAATGGGGTGAAAGATATTGTCCGCCTGGATTTTACCGGCCCCACCCAATCCGGGATACTCACGGGCCAGGTGGCCCATAAGCGTCATTGACCCCAGAAGATAAGAAACCAAAAAATAGGACAACCTAAGATCCGCCATGGGGTTGAGACACCTCGTGTTTTGACAATCAATGGCCAGATGAGTATAGTCATACTCAATTATAACCCATTGAGGAATAGACAAAATATGCACCGCTACAAAAATTACGTGAACGGAACATATATAAACAACCAGACAAAAGAATGCTTTGCCGTGGTCAACCCGGCCACGGGAAAACCGATCTACGAGGTGGAAATTGCAGACGAAACCGTCCTGAACGCTGCCCTGGAAAGTGCTGCGGCAGGATTCAAGGTTTGGTCGGCCATGGATACGGTTTCGCGCAGCCGGATTCTCATGGCGGCGGTGTCCCTTCTAAGAGAAAGAAACCAGGAACTTGCCAAAATCGAGGTGATGGACACGGGAAAACCCTTCCAGGAAGCGGTTGCTGTGGATGTGGTCTCAGGAGCTGACGTGATCGAATTTTTTGCCGGGGCTGCTCCGGGCATCTCCGGCACCCAGCAGGATCTGGGTCAGGACTTTTACTATACCCGCCGGGAACCCCTGGGGGTATGCGCCGGGATCGGGGCCTGGAACTATCCGCTCCAGATCGCATGCTGGAAGGCAGGACCAGCCCTCGCCTGCGGCAACAGCATGATTTTCAAGCCTTCGGAGGAAACACCATTGGGGGCATTAAAGCTGGCTGAGATATTCACTCAAGCCGGTGTGCCCGACGGGGTTTTCAACGTAGTCCAGGGGGCTGCCCCAGTGGGCCAATGGCTCACCGCCTGCCCCGGCATTGAAAAAATATCATTTACCGGGGAGGTCGGCACCGGCAAAAAGGTCATGGCCAGTGCCGCCTCAACCCTCAAGGATGTCACCATGGAACTGGGCGGGAAATCCGCGCTGATTATTTTTGAAGACGCTGATGTGGACCAGGCCGTGAGCGCGGCCATGCTGGGCAATTTTTACACCCAGGGTGAAGTGTGCACCAACTGCACCCGGGTGTTTGTCCACACCTCCATTCAAGAAACATTTTTAAAAAAACTGCTGGACCGGATCCGGGCCAATATCAAAATGGGCGACCCCATGGATCCGGACACCAACTTTGGCGCCCTGATATCCGGTGAACACAAGAAAAAGGTGGTGTCCTACATCAAGAGCGCCAAGGCAGAAGGGGCAACACAATTATGCGGTCACACCATGCCCGACTTGCCAATCCAGAATCAGGAAGGGTTTTTCCTTCCCCCCACCGTGTTCACCAACTGCACCGACCAGATGACCCTTGTCAAAGAAGAGGTATTCGGGCCGGTCATGGCCGTCCTGGGTTTTGACACCGAAGCCGAGGTGATCCAACGGGCCAACGCCACCCATCTAGGCCTTGCTGCCGGGGTGTTTACAAGGGATATCCAGCGAGCCCACCGGGTCATCCACCAGATTAAAGCCGGCATCTGCTGGATCAATGCCTATGGCAATTCGCCTGCCCAGATGCCCGTGGGAGGCTATAAGCAATCCGGTATCGGCAGGGAAAACGGGCTGGAAACCATCCGGCACTATACCCAGGTCAAATCGGTTTATATGGGCATGGGACCTTTGGATTCTCCTTTTTAGCCCGGAACCATGCCGGGGCTGGCAAAACCCGCCCCGGCATGGGCCCCGAATAAAACGCCTTTCCCTCTTCACCCCAGCCCCTTCATCCCCATTCCCATAACACTGGAAAAACCCCTTGACTTCCTAGGGTCCGATCCGCTATATTCTCAATGGTCGTACCAAACCAGACCAACTGCATTTAAAGCTCGACAAAGGGAAAACAGGATATAACTGAAACAATAAGCTGATATAACAATATATTAAAACAAATACATGACATTTCTCAACCCCACAAGCTTATAAAGCTGCAATACATTCGAAGAGGAAACCAATCAATGGTAGGACATTAATGGAAAAAATCAATCAACCCATATTTCATCCCGTGACCAGTGCCCATAAATCCGAAGCCATCGGCCTGCAGATCGAGGCGGCTGTACTGGACAAGACCTTTAAACCAGGAGACAGGCTGCCCAGTGAAAGGGAGCTTCAGGAGGCATTCAAAACCAGCAGAGGCTCGGTACGGGAAGCCTTAAGAACCCTGAGGCAAAAAGGAATGCTGGAGGCCAAAAAAGGGGCCAAGGGCGGCTACTATATTCGGGAACTTGACATCAATGACGCAGTTGACAATCTGGCCGTGATGATCAAGCAGCAGGAGATGCCTTTGGACAAACTGCTGGAGTTTCAATTTGCCATGGATCAGGCCATTCTCGTCCCGGCCCTGGCCAATGCCTCGCAACCTCAGATCCACCGCATGACACAGCTCGCAGATCAGCTGGTTGGCCTTTGCAATGAACGAGACCCGGATTTCCAGCAGATTTCAGCCATTGACAAGGCGCTGAACCTGCTCATGGTGGAAATGGCTGACAACCCGTTTTTCGAGTGGATGATGCGGTCTGTCCAGCTGGCGTTCAGATCCTATGAGTTCGTGGTCTACCAGATTCCTGCGGTGCGGCTTGAAACCGCCCGAAACTGGAAAAGTACGGCAGAGGCGGTCCGGGATCGGGATCTGCCGAAAG
>JAHIVS010000478.1 GCA_018816605.1 Pseudomonadota bacterium | reverse complement strand
GTTGAATATCTTGTAAAAAAAGGGGTCAAGGTCAGGGCAACAGCCCGGCCCCGGAAGGATATTTCTTTTTTTGAACGTCTGGGGGTTGATTATGTGGGTGCGGACTTGTCAAACCCTTCCACCCTTTTGCCGTTGTTTGAGGGGGATGTGGACCGGGTGTTCCATCTGGGAGCCATTTGTAATTTTTCAACCCCCTATGAAAAATTATATCCCATCAATGTCAAGGGGGTGGAAGAGATTACCCGCCTGGCATTGGAGAACAAGGTCAAAAAATTTATCCATGTGACCTCCACCAGCGTATACGGATACTATAACGGGAAACCCTATACGGAAAAAGATGTCCGGCATCCTGAAAACGATTACGGCAGAAGCAAGCGGGATGGTGAGGATGTGCTGTTCAAAAGAATGGAACAGGGTCTTGCCGCCATCATCGTCCGCCCGTGCACGGTATACGGGACAAGGTGCACGGACGGTGCCGGCAAGGTGTTTTCCCGCAAAACTTCCATTGCAGCCATCCCTGGAACCGGCCGGCAGCTTTTGTCCAATATCCGGGCCGAAGATGTCGCAGCAGCCTTGTATTATCTGTCGGAAAAGGAAGATCTCACAGGAGAGGTCTTTAATATTTGTGAGGATACCTATCCGACCCTTGGGGACGCCTTGAAATTTGCGGCCGAAACATTCGGTTCAACACCTCCCAGGGTCAAGCTTCCGCTGTTTCTGATGAAACTGATGGCAAGGATAGACGGCATGGTTTCAGGCCTTAAGGGAAAAATTCCCGAACTGGAGTATGAGGCTGTCAGATATCTCTACCAGGACTATGTGGTCGATAACAGCAAACTCAAACAGACAGGGTTTAAACTGACATATCCGGATTTTTATGAATCAATGAAGCAATTGGGAGCGGTTTATCGTAAAGAGCTTTTTTAACAACTAATCCACTGGGTTTTAACATCGGACAAAGGAGGCAGGATGAATCAGGTCGTCGTCATCACAGGGCTGGCACAGGGAATGGGCAGGGAGGTGGCAAAGCTGCTGGCGCAATCAGGGGACAATATCGCCGGTTTTGATATAAATGAACAGGATCTTCTGGAGTTGAAAAAGGAGCTGGATGCCATTGGCGGTGACCATCTTCTGGAACCCCTGAACATTTTGGACCGAAAAAAAATAATGGGGTTCAGGGACAGGGTTCTTGAAAAATACGGACGTGTGGATACGGTTCTCTCCAATATCGGCATTGGATTTTTCGGGCCCTTTGAGGAAACCGATCTTGAAAGCGCCTTTAAGTGCATTGAAATCAATATTCTTGGAACAGCGGCTGTTTTCCAGGCCTTTTTGCCGGCCATGCGTGAAAAAAGGAAGGGCAAGCTTGTTGCCATGTCTTCCCTTGTGGGACGAATACCCTTTCCCTTTGAATCCATTTATACGGCTACCAAATATGCCATTGAGGGCATGGTCCAGGCCATCCGATACGAAGTAAAGCCCTTTGGCATCAAGATGGCCATTATCGAACCGGCCCAGGTGTCCACAAAATTTGCCTCAAAAATTCATCTCCTGCCGCCCAATGGCTCTCCCTACCGGGATCGGGCCAAACGATTCATTGACAGGGATAATGAATTGATAAAAGGGGCAACCACCCCCGTGGCTGCGGCCAAAAAAATTTTTGCGGTTTTAAAAACAGAAAATCCGAAATTTCACAACCAGGTGGATTTTATGAGCACCTTCTTTTTGTTTTTGAACAAGGTTCTGCCCACGCCTGTCCGGGATTATATTTTGCTCAACCATATGAACATAAAATAAACCCGGTATAAATTTAGTTTTTTCCATCCCAGATTATTTTTAAATTCGTCCTCCGGTAACCGGCAGGGCCCATGAAAGGGAACACCATGAAATCCTCTTCATCCGATACAGACAAAGGCGTACAAACGGACAAAGGTACAAGGATCAGCCGGATCCGTCAAAGAATTTTGGATGCACCCCAACAGGTCTGCGTGGAGCGGGCCAGGTACATTACCCGTTCAATGAAGCAACACTGGGAGAAGCATCCCCTGACACGGATGAGCCTGGCCCTGGAAGCGATATTAAACCAGATCAGTGTGATCATCCGGGAAGATGAGCGCATTGTCGGATGCAGGACCAGCAAGCTGAAAGGTGCCCCCCTTTTTCCTGAAAACAAGACAAGATGGATTGAAGGGGATGTGGATAACTTTGACCGGCGCCAGGTGCAGCGGGCTCTGATCACAAAAGGCGAAAAAGAGGAGCTCAAGCAGGAGATCCTGCCGTTCTGGAAAGGCAAAACCGTTGAAGAAGCATTTGAACAAAGGCTTTTTCCGGATGTGGAAGCGGATATGGACAAGTACATATTCACCTTCATGCTGGAGATCACCTATGGTATCGGCCATTTTACAATGGATCATGAAAAGGTCTTGTCCAAAGGCCTTGGCGGCATCATTCAGGAAGCCTGGGAAAAACTGGACAGGCTTTCTTCCACGGACAAAGCAGGAGAAAAAGGCCTGTTTTATGAGGCGGTCATCCGATCACTATCGGCAACCATCGGGTTTGCAGAGCGGTATGCAGATCTTGCAGACCACATGGCGGCCACCGAAACCAATGGGGATCGCTCCAGGGAGTTGCAGGAGATTGCAAAAATTTGCAGAAACGTACCGCGTCATCCTGCCAGAACCTTTCATGAGGCGCTTCAGTCCATGTATTTTATCCATCTGGTGTCCCAGATAGAAACCGGTGGAAACTCGGTCTCCCTTGGCAGGGTCGACCAGTTTCTGTATCCCTTTTATAAGGCGGACATGGAGGCGGGAATACTGACCAGGGAGACGGCAAAAGAACTGATTTCCCTTGTTTTTCTGAAAACCAATGAAATCTGGAATGTATTGGAAGAGGCCTATATCCCCGGAGGCGAAGGTACGGAAGGAAAAACCACCCAGAATGTGACCGTGGGCGGCCTGCTTGAAAACGGAGCGGACGGAACCAATGACCTGAGCCATATTGTCCTGGAGGCCTATGCCGGCATCCGGACGGTACAGCCCAACTTCAGCGTAAGGCTCAGCCCAAAATCGCCGGAGCTTTTTTTCCAGAAAGCCATAGCCTATTGCAAGGATGGGGTGCTGCTCCATCTGTTCAATGATGAAATTATCGTAAAAACCCTTGTCAATGCCGGGCATACCCTTGGAGACGCAAGAAACTACGGCGTGGTGGGGTGCCTGGAACCCAACGCCCAGGGCAAGAGCTTCGGGTCGACCTTTGCCGTTCAGTTCAATGTGGCCAAGTGTCTGGAGTTTGCCTTAAGCAATGGGATCGACAATATTTTCGGATATGTTTCAGGACTTGAAACAGGGGAGGCGGCGCAATTTGTCACCTTTGACCAGGTGTTTGCGGCCTATGACCGACAGGTCACCCATTATGTCGGTCAAATGGTCCGGGGCATTACCTGTCTGGATCAGGCCATAGCCGATGTTCTGCCCTCTCCCTTCTGCTCTGCCATGATTGAAGGTCCCATGGACAAGGGAACGGATCTTACAAAAGGCGGGGCCATTTACAATTCAACCGGGGTCCAGTTCATGGGGTTTTCAAATACGACTGACAGTCTTTTTGCCATCAAGACAGCTGTTTTTGAAGATAAAAAATTTACCATGGAAGAGCTGTTTATCTGGTTGGCAGAAGACTGGACAGATGCCCAAGACAAGCAGGCCTACCTGGTGAACCAGATCCCCAAATACGGCAATGACCATGAGGGGGCAGATGCCATGGCCATACGGGTCGCCGATCATTTATGCGGTGTCCTCTCCTGTCACAAAAATTATCGCAACGGCCGATTCTGGCCCGGGATCTTTTCCGTTGGATTCCATATCACCATGGGGGCATTTACCGGCGCCACCCCTGACGGGCGGAATGCCGGCGATGTCCTGGGCAACGGGATTTCCCCGAGCAACGGGGTCACCCTTTCCGGCCCCACAGCGGTCTTGAATTCCGTGGCAAAACTTCCCCTGGACAAGATTTTTAACGGCGCCAATCTCAATATGCGGTTCCAGGGAAATATTTTGAATCCAGAGCTGTTCTCAGCCCTGGTGACCACCTATTTTCAAAAGGGCGGGGCCCAGGTTCAGTTTAACATGGTGGACAGCCAGACCCTCTTGGATGCCAGAAAACATCCTGAACAATACCGGGATCTGATCGTAAGAATCAGCGGTTACTCGGCCATTTTTGTCAATTTGAGCGATATTGCCCAGGATGAGATTATCGCAAGAACCCAATTTAATTTATAAGAGGTGAATATGAGCAAGGTTGTGTCCATGAAGGAGGCTATTTCAACCCATGTGAGCAGCGGTGATTTTCTGTTCATTGGCGGGTATATCTGTCGGACGCCTTTTTCCGCCATCCATGAAATCATCCGTCAGAAAATAACAGACCTGACCATTACCAGAAGCAATGGAGCCGATGATTTTGACCTGATGATCGGGGCCGGCTGTGTGCGTCGGTATATTTCCACCTTTCTTTCCCTGGGGCTCTACGGATTGGGTCGGTGCTACCGACGTTCCCTTGAAAAGGGCATCCCCCACAAGATAGAGGTGGAAGAGTATACCAACCTGTCTTTGCCCATGATGCTCATGGCAGGGGCCATGGGAATGCCCTTTGTCCCGGTCAAAGATATGGCCGGCAGCGATTTGCTGAATGTGTCGTCTTTCATGGGGGACAACAAATATAAGATCATTGACTCCCCATTTGACGGCCGCAAAACCGTATTGGTGCCGGCCCTGAATCCGGATCTTGCCATTATCCATGTGCAGCAGGCAGATGAATTCGGAAATGCCCAGATGTGGGGCATCGGCGGTGATTGCATGTATGGTGCCAATGCCGCCAAAAAAGTGATTGTGTCCTGCGAGCGGATTGTTGACCGGGAAATGATCGGAAAAGATCCGTCCAGAACCATTGTGGCCGCATCAAAGGTGGTGGCCGTGGTACAAGAGCCCTTTGGATCCCATCCCGGCTATACGCCGGGGTTTTATGACACGGACTTTGCATTCGGCTATCTGTACCAGCAGGCCTCCAATACCGAGCAGG
>JAHIVS010000477.1 GCA_018816605.1 Pseudomonadota bacterium | reverse complement strand
GTGGGAGAAATGTCTGCTGCCCCCACCCGATACCACCCAAACCTGCCTTTATAAAAAACAATTCCAGCGGTTTTGCCAGGAGAATGATCTGCCGGTGGCAGGATTTTCAAAAACAGTTCCGGCTGTTTTTAAACCAAACCTCGGCAGGGGGGGCAAAGGGGTGCAAATTCTCCATACCGTGTCCGAGCTGGCAGAAAAATCATTGGCCGACGGCGTGATCCAAAACTTTATTACAGGAGACGAATACACAATTGACGCCCTGTTTTCAAAGGACGGCGGACTTTTAAAGATGTCCGTCCGGCGACGGGATACGGCCAGCGGTGTTTCCATCATCGGCACCATTGTGGACCCGGCCCCTTTTTTCCCTTTGGTTGAAAAAATTGGCTGTGCCCTCAAATTTAGGTACCTTGTCAATATTCAGGTGATACAAGACCCAAAAAATGTCTGCCATATCATCGAAATAAACCCCAGGATTGCAGGCAGCATCATGTTCAGCGTTTACAGCGGCCTTGATTTTTTAAAGGGGGCCATTGATGTTTATACCGGGGAAAGGGTAACTTTTCCCGAGCCACAAAAAAAAATAAGAATTATCCGTTATTGGAATGAATATGTCCAGGATCTGTGAGCATCAAAAAGTGTTGTCCACCTATGACACCATTCTCTTTGATCTGGATGGGACCCTTTACGACAGCGACCAATTTTATAGGGGCGCTTTTGAGGACATGGCCCAATGGCTGGTGCAGGCCGGTTTTCAAAAAAATCCAGAGCCCTGGGTGGATTGTATCATGGGATTAAAGCAGGCCAGGGGAAATGATTATGCCAGCCTGATCGATGATGCCCTATTGCTTCTGGGCATTGAGGGTATCGTAAAAACAAAGTTGTTGCACCTGTATCAAAATCATGATTGCAGAAACCTTGTGCTGGGCCCGGAAGAGTCCGGTTGTCTGGCCTATTTGAAATCCTGCCCCAAAAACATGTGTATCATCACCAATGGGCAAAAACAGCTTCAGACAAGAAAGATTGACAGGCTGGGGCTTGCCCCCTACATGAAAGAGATCCTCATCTTGGATCCGTCAGCAATGGCCCGCCTAAAACCGGATGCTGCGGCTTTTGATTTGTTGTGCAGCCGCTTCAAACCGGGCAAAACCATAATGGTGGGGGATCGGTTTGACATTGATGGTGTGTTTGCAAAAAATGCGGGTATTGATTTTATGGGAGTGGGATTTTATGGAAATTGAGGGCAGAAAAATCGGTCCCGGGTATCCGCCCTACATCATTGCCGAGATGTCCAACAACCATATGGGCAGTGTGGACAGGGCCAAAAAAATAATGCTGGCTGCCCGGAGAGCAGGGGCGGATGCCGTAAAGATTGCCACCTATGATGCAGATGCCCTTACCATAGACTGCACAAAGACGGATTTTATGATTCGAACCCCCTTGTGGAAAGGCAGAACCTATTATCAATTGTACAAAGAGATCGCCCTTCCCCTTGAATACACAAAGCAATTGTTTGACTATGCCCGTGAAATCGGTATCACCCTGTTCAGCTCCCCCTTTGATGAACGGGCAGTTGACCTGCTCATGGCATCAGGGTGCCCTGCCTTTAAAATCGCCTCGTTTGAGGCTGTTGATCCGCAGTTTTTAAACTGTATCGCCCAAACCGGCAAACCCATTTTGATGTCCACCGGTATCAGCAGCCTTGAGGACCTTGACATGGCCATGAGGGTGTTTGCGGACAACCGGGCAGAAGATATTCTGCTGTTCCATTGTGTCAGCGCCTATCCGGCAGCCATTGAGGACTATAACCTGAGTGCCATGCAAAGGTTAAAACAGTTTTCTTCCCTGGTGGGATTGTCCGACCATTCCCTGTCTGATACAGTGGCCCTGGCCGCCATTGCCATGGGCGGATGTGCCATTGAAAAGCATTTTACCCTGTCACGCGGGGATGGGGGGCCGGATGCTGCCTTTTCCATAGAAGAAGACCAGATGAAAAGGTTAAAAATCAATTGTCAAAAAGTCTGGAAAAGTCTGGGGTCTTGTGAAATTTTAAATTCAAAAAACAGACCCGGCCGTGAGCATGCCCGTTCCCTATATGTTATTTGTGATGTCGATTGCGGGGAGCCGGTAAGCGGTAAAAACATTCGCAGCATTCGACCCGGATATGGGCTTTCACCCGTATTTTATGAACAGGTGATGGGCAGAACCTTTACTCAAAAACTGGATGCAGGCACTGCATTGAAATGGGAGCATATATCGTGAATGTACTGGCACTGGTTGCCCATGGGGATGATGAAGTGATCGGGTGCGGCGGGACATTGGCAAAACATGTTCTGCAAGGAGATGCCGTTTATCTGATTGTGGTTGCCGACGGTGTTTCGTCCCGGGAAAAAAAAGACAAAACAAAACGGGATCAGGCCCTTGCCAAAAGCTGTGATATCCTCGGCATTCACCTGGCACATCAATTTGATTTTAAGGACAACCAATTGGATCAGTATCCTCTGCTTGAACTGGTGAAGGCGGTTGAACCGCACACCCGGAAAATTTCATTTGACACGGTCTATACCCACAGCAACAAAGATCTGAATATTGACCACAGGCGGGTGCATGACATTGCATTGACCGTGTTCAGGCCCCTGCCAGGGGAAAGCCTCCGAAAGATGTACGCCTTTGAAACCCTGTCGGCTACCCATTGGTATGATCCGGACGCTGTTTTTAATCCCCGGCGGTTTGTTGATGTGGAAAAATTGTGGGGGAAAAAAATGCAGGCCCTGGAGGCATATGCCATGGAATTAAGACAATTCCCCCATGCCAGATCAAAACAGGCCCTGGAAGCCCTGGCCCAATTTCGGGGGTGCCAGGCAGGCCTGGAAAAGGCAGAAGCCTTTGAGGTCTTGAGAATACTGGAGTAATGATGGAAAAATGTCCCGTTTGCGGCAGCCCGGAAGTCCAAGAGATCCTATCCCTTGACCACCAGCCAATCTATCAGCATCCGGTTGTCTCTGCCGATGCCATCAAAGAACCCTATTTTAAAGACCTGACCTATTTTTTTTGTAAAAAATGTGAACATTGTTTCCAGAAAACACCGGACATTTCCGTTTTAGAAAAACTATATCAAGACCATTATTATACCCCCCGTCCCCCGGATATCGGTGTTCAGTTCCAGAATCAATTCATACAGACATTGCTGGAGCGGTTTAAGGTATTGACCCCTTCTTCAAGCATCCTGGAGGTCGGCTGCTCGGCAGGGGAGATGCTGACAAAAATCAACCGGCTTTTTCCCGACACGGTGCTGGCCGGTTTTGAACCCAATACCCAAACGGCTGAAAGAGCATCGGCATCCGGATTTCTGGTCTATGGACAATTTTTTACAAACCGGGCATCCCAAAAGATTAAAAGAAAATTTGACCTCATTTTCCACCGCCATGTGATTGAGCATGTATTTGATTTTGAAGATTTTTTTCAAGCCCACCAGAATGTGCGTCACAGCGAAACGATTCTGATTGTTGAAACCCCCTGTTTGAATTGGTCCATACACCACCAGAATATGGCTGGGTTTCATGTTGAGCATGTCCATGTTTTCAGCATCATGTCATTAAAACGGCTGCTGGAAAATCACAACTGGTATTTAAACGCCTATGAGGAGACCTCCAATGGCCATTTGATCGCTCTTTTTACCAGGGTGAAAAGCAGGATTTCGGTTCCCGGGGTTGGAAATCCGTTTCAATTGTCTTTGTGGATAGAAAAAAATAAAAATATCCTGGAAAAGGCTGTGCACGGCAAAAAACTGGCCCTGTGGGGGGCAGGGTCCGGGGGGGTGAAGGTGATGAATTATTTTAATGTCTGCCCGGATATTATTGTTGACAGCAATCCGGATAAGGCCGGGAAAATATTTGTCGGATATGCCCATTTAAAGATAGCCAACGCCGATGCCTGGATTGAACAAGAGTGCAACAACAGTCGCTCCTGGCTGATCCTGGTGGCATCCACCTATTTTGAAGAGATTCAGGAGCGCCTGGGGCAAGCCGGCTGGGAAGGGGATGTCCTCAAACCCTATTCTCCCCTATAAAGCCGACTGCATGGCGGATGCCATTTTGGCATGGGCCAGGTCATTTGGAGAGAACCCGTCTGTCTGGTACAATTTTTTTTCCGATTCCCACAGGGCGCCGGTCCATCTGCCATAAAAAAAGATGGCATCATCCGGGTTTCTTTTTGGGTCTGGGGAATCCAAAAATATCAGTTTAAGGTCTGGAAGATACACAATGGTATCCGGATCATTCGTGGATTGACAGGCTTTCAGGCAGAAATCCAAAAATGCGTATTTGCCTGCATTGGGTGTGAATCCCCCTGTTTGAAGGAATCTGTTTTTTTCCATGGCAACAAAATAATCCACCATCTGAAAACTTCTTTCTGTGAGCACCCCTGGAAAATCCTGATGGAGGTGCTGATAGGCGCAAACAGGTGTGTTGTTGTGATCAACAACCATTCCCGCGTTGGCAATTTTCCCTGTTTTATCGCAGATCCGTGCCCCAAATATTTTATTTTTTCCATATTTCAAAAATGCGGTATTCAGGCAATCAAGCCATCCCTTAAGTGGGGCCAGGTTTTTTTCAAGAAAAATCAGATTTTCCCCCCGGGCCAGAAGAGCCGCTGTGTTCATCATGGTGATGGGACTTTTGCCTTCAGGGAGTGCCAGTCTCTTTAAATCCCCTGTTAACGACGCTAGAATCCGGTCGATTTCAGGGGATTTTTTTTCCGGTTCCAATAGGAGTATTTCATAGTCACCCGCATCTTCGGAATTGAAGGCCACAGCTTCCAATTGAGCGAGGAAAACATCGGGATTTTCCGGGACCTGGATCAGAACAGACCATTTTTTATCCGGTTTTTGCTTGGGGTTTTCCAGAGGCCTGCTGGGCCGGGCATTTGCCCGGATTGTCTTTTCAAAGACCTGGCAGACGCTTTCAATTGCTTTTGTCGGCGCGATCAGTTCATTCTTAAGAAACCGGGCTTTTTTCTCTTCATCCAATAATTGTGAAAAATCTGTTTTTTCCGATAAGGCGGCAGCCAGTTCTTTGGCGCTCATTTTAACGGCCACTCCCTGATCCACAAAAGAATAGGGTGCGTTCGGGGTATAGGCAAAATCCAGTTTTACAAGGGGTTTGCCCAGGGCAATGGATTCAAGTCCTGTTGTGCTTGGCTGCCCCAGAATGCAGACATCTGCCATGGAAATCAGGTTATAGGTGTCCTCCTGGGTATGGATAAACCGGATATTGTTTTTGAAAAGAGCGGTTACTGAATGGGTCCATTGTTCCAGTTGCCTCTTTTTGCAGGCGGGATGGAATTTGACAAACAAGGTGTTGCCGCTAATTTTCGACACCGTTCTAAAGATGGGTTTAAAGCGTTCAGGCTTGGGCAGAATGGATGAAAGAATCAAAAGGCTTACAAAATGGTCGGAGATGCCGTATTCTTTCCTTTTTGTTTCTCTTATTTTATTGTTTTTCTGAAAGGCAATCTCCTTTGCAAGGTGGGTATTGCCAACGGGAAGGATCTTTGATTCAGGTGCTTCAAAGCTGACCATTTTTTTCTTCACCCGCTCTCCCCATACAAGATTGAGGGTGGAATATTGTGCATGTCCGGAATAACCGAAATCAAGGCCATAGGTTAAGCCCTCCTGGAGGGTAATTAAGGGGATGTTGGATTTTTTTGCCCAAAAAGCAAACATTTTTCCCCAGCGGTTGAGTTCATGGAGGGCAAAACAAAGGTTTGGCTTCTCTTTTTTCAGCAGGTTTTTAAATCCCACATATTCAGTGGCGGTTGAAAACAGGGTCTTATCTGTCACGGTCACCGGCAAAAGACCCAGGAAAAAATCATTTTTTAAGGAATTTGCAATGGTTTTTTCCAGAAGATGATAATTTTCCAGGATTTCTTTCTGGTCTTTGGCAGTGACATAATCAAAGATATGGGAGTAGGAAAGCCCCAGCTCAATGGCCGTAACCTCCTGGGACCGTTCAGCCTGGGCCACAATGTATTTTATGGTGGCACCCCTGGATTCCAGTTCCGCCATGACAGGCGTGATAAACCGGGTGTGATGGGCCAGTGCAATGTAGGCAATTATTTTTTTGTTTTTCCAGAAATCCGTCATTTTTTGGCACCCCCCCCGGCCAGTTGCATGAAAATTGTTCCCAGCTCCGTCTTTTTTGTTTTAAGGGCAATAACCGCCTTGATGGCAGCCTGTAAGCGCTTGGCCGTGTTGATCCGTTGTTTGAACCCATTGACCATGGCTGGAAGCATGGGATCAAATATAATGGAGGGAATGTTCTTTTCCTGGGCAATACTGGCTTGAAAGCAGGCGCTGCAGGCAACCAGACTGTCGGCTGTTAACATTTCCCAGGGAGAGTCCATATTGTGGAATGAGTATGATGCAAATTGGGCCAATTCGTTTTTATAAATGATCTCGATCATTTCTTTCTGGGTATGGGCGCCTCTTATCTGATCTTCTCCGTAATTGAACATCAGGTGAAGTTTTTTTCCCATGGGTGCCAGTATCCTCAATAACGCCTGGTACTCATAGAGCATTGCAACATTGTGGGCAAGAAACAATATGGTTCGTCCCTCGGGTATATTGTGGGTGGTTCTATAATGGTAGGATGCTTTTACGCCGTTTAAATTAAAGGTTGCGGACACAGATGAAAATATGGATCCTTCATACAAGGGCAGCTGCCAGATGTTTTTATGGCTCAATGTTTGTTTCAAATGGTCATAACTTTCCGAATATCTTGTGATTACCCCGTCCGGAAGGGATGCCGAAAG
>JAHIVS010000476.1 GCA_018816605.1 Pseudomonadota bacterium | reverse complement strand
TGCCTATCCCGGAGAAGACGGAAACCTCACCATCCATTCCAAATCCATTGGCTTGTTTTTACATCATGCCATGATCGCGCCCGGTCTCGGCATAGCGCCGGAAAAACTGACCCTGGTCCAGAATCCGGCCGGCGGTACGTTTGGATACAAATTCTCACCCACCATGGAAGCCCTTTTAGGGGTGGCTGCCATGGCCACGGGGAAACCTGTTTTCTTAAATTACAGCTGGTTCCAGCAACAGACCTATACGGGCAAGCGCTCTCCCTTTTTTATCAATTTGAGACTGGCAGCAGATAAAGCAGGTAAGCTTTTGGGAATGGAAAGCGACTGGAGCGTTGATCACGGCCCCTACTCTGAATTCGGTGATCTTCTGACCCTGCGGGGAGCCCAGTTTATCGGTGCAGGATATGACCTTCCCAGTATCCGGGGTGAAGGAAGAACCGTGTGTACAAACCATTCCTGGGGATCGGCCTTCCGGTCCTACGGATCACCCCAAAGCGAGTTTGCCTCTGAAGTTTTAATGGACATGCTCGCAGAAAAACTAAAGATGGACCCCTTTGACCTGAGATTTAAAAATATCTATCGCAAGGGCGCAACAACCCCCACGGGTGCAGTACCGGACTGCTTCAGTCTGCCCGAGATGTTTGAACAGCTGCGGCCCAAATATGAGGCTGCCAAGACCCGTGCAAAAAAACAGACAACGGATATGGAAAAACACGGTGTTGGTCTTTCCATCGGTATCTATGGCTGCGGCCTTGACGGGCCGGACAGTTCTGAAGTCAAGGTTCGGTTGAACGGGGACAATACCGTGACGCTCTTTAACTCATGGGAAGACCATGGCCAGGGTGCGGACAGCGGCTCCCTGGGAACGGCTCACGAAGGGCTGATGCCCCTTGGGATCAAACCTGCCCAGATCCGTCTGGTCATGAATGATACCTCTAAAGTTCCCAACAGCGGACCTGCGGGCGGAAGCCGATCACAGGTCGTCACGGGCCAGGCCATCAAAGCCGCGTGTGAAATGCTTCTGGGCGCCATGCGAAAGCCGGACGGCAGCTTTAGAACCCATGACGAGATGAAAGCGGAAAATATTCCCCTTGAATACACGGGTTCCTGGACAGCGCCGGCAAGTGTGTGCGATGAGAACGGGCAGGGAAGTCCATTTTCAACCTATATGTACGGCCTGTTCATGGCAGAGGTTGCAGTGGAGATGGCCACGGGCAAAACCCGGGTAAACAAGATGACTGCCGTGGCTGATATTGGCAGCATCAACAACCAGTTGACCGTTGACGGCCAGATGTACGGCGGTATCGCCCAGGGGATCGGCCTGGCCCTTTCCGAGGATTTTGAGGATATCCAGAAGCACTCCACCATGTTGGGGGCAGGGTTCCCCTATATTAAAACGATTCCAGATGACATTGAACTCATCTATGTCCAGACACCCAGAGAAAATGGGCCTTTTGGTGCTTCAGGCGTGGGCGAGTTGCCCCTGACTTCCCCCCATGCATCTATTATTAATGCGATTTATAATGCCTGCAAGGTCAGGATCAAACGGCTTCCAGCCACACCGGACAAGGTGCTAAAGGGTTTGAACGCCTTGTAAAAGATACCACTCCCATGGACCGCGGGCAGGGTTTTGTCCCGGCGGTCCATGCCTTTTTGACCGGTTGGATTTAAAACTGCATGGATAAATCAGTACTGACGGAATTTGAAAGAAAATGCATACAGGGGGAACCTGCATACTGCACGGCTGCCTGCCCCTTACATATGGATGTAAAAGCCTTTCTGGGCCACATGGCAAGACAGGACCTTGACAAGGCGTTCATGGTCATTGAAAAAACCCTTCCCCTTCCGGAGATCCTGGCCAGAATATGTGATCATCCCTGTGAAAACCAGTGTATCCGGAATCATCTGGATGCCCCCGTGGGCATCGGAACCCTTGAGAGGATCTGTGCAGCCGGACGTTCCAGAAAAAAGAAACGGTTTTTTCTACCTGGTAAGGAAAAAAGAGTCGGGATCTGGGGCAGCGGGCTCAGCAGTCTCACCGTGGCCTGGGATCTGGGGCTGAAAGGGTATGAGGTGTCCCTATTTGACACGGCCGAGCCCTTTGGCGGTCACCTGCGGTTGCTTGATTCTGATATCCTGCCGCCCGGGATCATTGATCAGGAACTGGGTGTTCTTGAAACCTTTGGGGTGAGTTTTAAGATTGAAGCGTCTCCGGAAAAAGCCTTTGGCGACATCAGCGCGTTTGATGCCATTTACATGGGATTTGACTGCCGGGAAAAACCCGGTTCCTGGATCGCGTGTGATGCTGCCGGCAATCCAGAAACAGATGATTTTTCTTTATCAACGGCTGTTCCCGGGGTATTTGCCGGTGGATTTTCCATCACGGGACAAAAACCTTGTCGGACCGCGTACCCCGTGGGATATGCTGCCCAGGGCAGAAAAGCCGCAGTATCCATGGATTGGTTCATGTCAAAGGTGTCCATCACTGCAGGCCGAGAAAAGGAAGGGGCTTATCCCACCCGTCTGTCAACGGATATCAGCGGCATTGCCGCTCAGCCGCGCGTGGTCATGACACATATCAATGAAGATCCGGATCTTGAAACGGCCTCAAAGGAAGCCTGCAGGTGTATCTTCTGCGACTGTTCCCGTTGCGTCCGGGTGTGTACCTATATCGCCTCATTCAAAGGGTTTCCCGGGAAATATGCCCGGGAAATTTACAACAATGGTGCGATTGTCATGGGAGAAAAAAAAGCCAATCTCCTGATCAATTCCTGCAGCCTTTGCAATCTGTGCACAATCGTCTGTCCCAATGATTTTTCCATGGCTGACCTTTGCCTTTCAGCAAGGCAGGAAATGGTGGATAACGGCAAAATGCCAGTGTCAGCCCATGAATTTGCCCTGCAGGAGATGCGGTTTGCCTCAGGAGAGGACTGTTTTTTTGTACGCCATGAACCCGGTTATGACAGGTCAAGTCAATTGTTTTTTCCGGGGTGTCAACTGCTGGGTTCTGCTCCGGCCCAGGTGGAAAAGGTGTATGCATTTTTAAGAACAAGGTTTTCAGGCGGTACGGGGTTTGCGTCCGGGTGTTGTGGCGCACCTGCGCACTGGGCAGGCAGAAAAGCGTTGCCAAAAAAAACCATTGAGCCGTTCAAAACCTTCTGGGAAAAAGCAAGCAGGCCGGTTATCATAACTGCCTGCACCTCATGCACGCAAATGCTCATGCAGGGACTTGAAACTCCCCGAATCATATCTCTTTACGAGCAATTGGTTCAGTCTGATATACTCCCGGAAGTCAGTCCCGGACATTGCCTCTCACCTGAGGTGTCCATTATTGATCCATGCACTGCACGGGAAACGCCCGGGGTTCAGGATGCGGTTCGCATCCTTACGGCCTCGGCCGGGATACGGGTTCAGGAAATTTCTAGGTCAGGAACATTCACCGAGTGCTGCGGATTTGGCGGGCTTACATACAATGCAAATCCGCGGCTTTCCCGAAAGATCATTCAGCAGCGCGCAGCACAGAGGGATTGCGATTATCTGACCTATTGTGCCATGTGCCGGGACCGCCTGGCATCTGCGGGCAAACGGGTGTACCATGTGCTGGATCTTTTCTGGCCTGAAACAGAGCACCCGGAACAGCGGGGAGACCCTGGATTTTCCCGGCGCCATAACAACATGGCCCTTGCAAAACCAGCGATGCTCAAGCGGGTGTGGAAGGAAAATGATCTGGCGCCGAGCCTGACAACGCCATTTCATATTCAAATCACTTCTCAAGTGGAACAGGTTATGGAGCTCGAATTCATACTGCTTACAGACATCCAGAGGGTTCTGGTACATTTTGAAACGGGTGCAGATCATTTTTTTAATCCTGAAACCGACACCTGGATTGCTTTTTTCCGTCCGGTCAATGTCTGTTTCTGGATCGAATTCAGGAAAAACAGGACCGGCTATGAGATTTTAAATACCTGGAGCCATCGCATGGCCGTCATCGCAAACCATCGATTTGATCCGGGCACGGCCACTGAAGAACAGGCACAGACTGTCTGGTGCCGGACCTGCAATAAACCATTGGAAAATTTTAAAAACCACGCAGAATATCTGGGTAGCCGGTTTGATTTGGCATTGCCGCAATGCAGGCAATGCGGCCTCATATACATCTCACCGGCCTTGGCCCGGGGAAAGATGGCAGAAGTTGAAAAAATTCTTGAAGACAAATGAAGAGCGTTCGCATGCAAGACAGAATCGCGGACAAACAAATGAAATGGGCCGGATTCCCTTTATGTTCAGACAACAATCATTGATCAGTGTAACGGGTTATACCCTTAGACCGGGCGGATTTTCCCTTACCCAGAATGCTGTTGACGTCTGCGGGTTTGACCGGGACGACCAGATACTGGATGCGGGCTGCGGATATGGCATGACCGGCCGTTATCTTTTTGAAGAATACGGTATCCGGGCCATGGCCACGGATGTTGCAGAAGATATGGTTCGCCGCACCCGTTTGAAACATACGGCCACCCCTGGGTGGGATGCGGGAATCGTGCAGTCCCGGATTCCGGCGCTGCCGTTCAGATCCGGAACCTTTAACGGTATTTTCTGCGAATGTGTGCTCTCCCTGATTCCGGACAAGAAAACATGCCTGGATGAATTTTTCAGGATTCTGAAAAAAAACGGCCGTTTGGTTTTGACGGATCTGTATATCCCGGAGCGGTATAAAAACCTGGCAGCCCAAAACACCACTGGCACCCAAGAAATCAGGTCATGTTTAGACGGTGCAGTCACCCTCATGTCCCTGATCCGGCTGGTGGAATCGGCCGGGTTTACCGTCGAAATGATTGAAGACCATACCCAATATCTAAAACAGATGGCCGGGCAGATGGTGTTTGAACACGGCAGCCTGAACAATTTCTGGGACACGGTTTCCGGAACCCTGTGCAACACCCGTGTGTCCAGTGCCTGTAAGGCTGGGCAACTGAAACCCGGATACTACATGATGATTGCAGCCAGATATGAATGAACTGGAAATATTAAAATTAAAACACCAGGGGTATTGCTGCAGCCAGATCATGGTACATATGATTCTGGATCTGATGGACAGGGAAAATGAAAATCTGATTCGTTTTGCACGGGGGCTTTGCATGGGTGGCGGCATGGAAAAAGGCCCCTGCGGAATACTTACGGCCGGGATGTCCATTCTGTCAATGATGGCTGGGGATGACACAGATCGGTGGCTTCTCATGCAGGAGACGTACCTGACCTTTTTCCAGACCCTTGCCACCGGGGGTGCGGGGTGTAAGGACATCACTGGTGAGTACTTTCCTGGGCCCCATCCGGAAATATGCGGCCAATATTTAAGCCGGTCATTTTCTCAATTAATGGCCATCCTGGTGGAAAACGGCTTTGATCCAACAGACCCGTTGAGTGATGGAAACTGAGATGCTTTTTAAAACCCGGAGCATCTGTCCGGAATGTTTCGCCGTAATCGATGCTGCCCATGTGCTGGACCTTGATTCCGTCTATCTTGTGAAAACCTGTGATGTTCATGGTGTCTTCAAAACAAAGATCTGGCAGGGAGAAGAAACCTATAAACACTGGATCAAACCCAAAATTCCCATTGTCCGACGGTTTGGCCAAATGCTGACAAAAAAAGGCTGTCCCTTTGACTGCGGGCTGTGTCCGGATCATCGCCAGCATACCTGTACGGCAGTCCTGGAAGTCACGCACAACTGTAACTGCCACTGCGATTTTTGTTTTGCCGGGTCTGGTTCCGCACGAACGATCAGCGACCCATCCCTTGAACATATCGCCAATCTGCTGACGTTGGTCTATAAAACCAGTTCGGGGTGCAACCTTCAGATTTC
>JAHIVS010000475.1 GCA_018816605.1 Pseudomonadota bacterium | reverse complement strand
GCAAAGAGTCTGCGGCCCAGATAAATGGTGTTTCGCCCATAAAGGTAGAGTTTCTTCAAGGAAAGGGTGGAAGCGTCCAGGGTGGTGCCGGTCATGATCCCTTTGGAAGTTTCAAAGAGAATATCATGGGAAAAGAGAGTAGAATCCACCAATTCTTCCTTTATGGAAATGGTTCCATTTTTGGAGATCAGTTCTGCTTTCCTTGAAAATTTCAAGTTAATGTTTTTTCGGGCCACTACTTTGCTGCCCGGCATTATGGTGTGGATAGTGGCATGGCTTTCCGTTTCTACTCCGCCGCCATCCAGGATTTTTACATCTACCGTCCCCTTGGTCCTGACGTTAAATCCATTGCAGATGGTATCCAGTTTGATACTGATGGGGCAGATGACGGTGCTGCCGATATTTCCCGTGGAATAATCCAGGCGTTTAATCTTCAGTTTATCTGTTATCTCAAGACTTGTGATTTTCCCATCGGTCCGGATCAGCACGGCCACCCCTGTTTTTGCAGCCCTTAGAAAATACCCGATTGAATTTCCTTCCGAGTCAAGGCTCTCCACGTGATCCACCCCGCCTTTCAACTCTATATCAAAAGGAAGGGCCTCGCCAACCTCAAGGATGCTTCCGTCATAGGCTATACCGGGTCGACCCTGGAAAGCCGGTGTGATGAAAAATAAATTATCCCCTGTCTGAACAATAGGGTATTTATTGGTTTCCTTGAAATCTATGGCACCATTCTGGTCCAGCAGACCGGGACTGGATTCGGGGGGCAAAAAGGCTTTGCCGATGGCCCCGTTCCGGCTGGGTATGGGGGGGGTTCCCTTGATTTCCATAACCAAACGGTTGCGAGAGAGTCGGATTTCCATGCTCGGGCAGATCCGACGCATATCCGGATCTGTTGTTTCAGAAAAATCCGATAGTGGCTTTTTGACCCTCAGTTGTTTGTTTTCAGGGATAGCGCGGGTCAGCAGTTTGCGAAGCAATGGGAAAAGGCCGGCAACTGGGATTTTAATTCGTTGAAACAATTGTAAAAGCGCTTTGACAATGGCTGCATCCGGATATTTATCCCGGTTGATTTGAAACCTGCAACGGATCGGATCATTCTGTTTGGTAATGAGATTGAACAGGTTGTTTTCTAGAAGAGCTGCCTTGTCCCGGCATCTTTCATTGGAAACCCTTTTCAGGGATGGGCTTGCGTTTATGGTGTCCGTCATTGTTCTCCTTTTGGGCCCACAGGTTTTCACACAGTGATGGGGGGCGGTACCTGGGTTTCACCATTTTCAAAATCCTCATCCTTGCAGGAGATCTGCCCTCTTACACGAACCTGTTTTCGGAGATTCGCATTCTGCCTCCCCGGGTTGCCCGAACAATAATTTTCAATGGTTTTCATTGTGTCCAGCACGCCCATTGCGGTGTGGAGCTGATCAACCAGGGAGGCCAGTTCCTCGGAAGCGGATACCATTTCCTGGGAAACAGCGGAATGCTGCCGGATTACCTTATCCAGTTGCTGATGAATCCGGTTTCTCCCGGGGGCCTGTTCCCGGTTGGCCGCATTGATCTCTTGGGCCAATTTTGTTGTTTTTTTGATATCGGAAACAATTTGATGGATCATCCTGTCTGCATTTTCAGCGGTTTCAACGCTTGAAGACGAAAGAAAACAGAGCCTTGCCGCCGTCGCCTGGCTTCCTTCGGCAAGTTTGCTCACTGAATCTGCCATGAGACCGGCAATCTTTTTTGCAATAGCGTTCATGGGATCCACACCCTGACGGATGTCGCCGGCATCCTTTTCCGACGGCTTCTCCCCTCCCATGGAAATGTCTCGATAGAGTCCTTCGGCAGTGGTTGATAACTCCAGATTTCCCGGGGCTACCATGTCGGCACTCTTGAAAATAGGCTGGGATTTCAAGGTCATTTTCCGGAATGAATTTTCTTGACTCACCCCATAGCCAAAAACGGTCATCCCTCCCTTCCCATTTCCAACCAACAACCGGTGGCCCAGGGAATGTCCCAAATTCAGCACATCTGATCCAGATTCACTCGGGAAGGCTTCCCCGAAAATATTCGTTTTTGCCTTTGCCATTAAGAACTCCTTTAAAAAATTGCATGACACATTGGCTCAGGCCAACGGCACAAAAAGATTGCAACTGGTGTGCCACTTGGTTTTATAGAAGGGAAAAAAGGGCGTATCCAGTATTGGTAAGCATTTCCCATAATCAGGTTTGCCAGCAGAAAATTCCTCTGAAAGCCGACAACCACGCCAAAAAAGACCCCCTGGCCCATTTTGGCATGGTCGGGATTGAGTTTTGGTTCTTTTTTTAGTATGCTTTGTTCCGGACAATACAAATTATTTGGGGAGCAATGCGTTAATGTCAAATCAGATTCTTGTGGTGGACGACGAAAGGGCTTTTCTGGAGACCATCAAGCGGGGACTTTTTATATCCGGCTATAAGCAGGT
>JAHIVS010000474.1 GCA_018816605.1 Pseudomonadota bacterium | reverse complement strand
TGTAGCGCAGGTTGACCGGATACCGCTCCAGTCCCTCCACGGTATAGGTCACATTCATCCCGCCGATGGCTGTCTTGATGATATCCTGGACATCCTGGACGGTCAGGCCATACCGGGCGATCTCTTTTCTTTTGATGTTAAAATCAAGGTAATTGCCGCCGGTGACCCGCTCGGAAAATACCGACCGGGTGCCTTTTTCATTTCTGAGCAGGGCCTCGATCTGTTCGCCGAGACCTGCCAGGGTGGAAAGATCCGGTCCCATGATCTTGATGCCCACCGGGGTTTTAATGCCCGTGGAGAGCATATCAATCCGGGTCTTGATGGGCATGGTCCAGGCATTGGTCAGCCCGGGAAACTTCACCGCCTGATCCAGGTCGTCGGACAGCTCCTGGATGGTGATATACCGATCTTGTGGCAGGATCCAGGTGAACGGTGCTTTTAAAAAGCCGGGCCAGCCTGAAAAAAACCAGTCAATGGGTTTTTTCCGCCATTCATGGAGAATTTTTCCGTTTACCTGTTCCGGCCAGACCCAGGTCAGGGGTTTTTTCAACCAGGCAGGCCAGCTGGAAAAAAACCGCTCTTTGTCAATCCGTTCATACTCCACCTGGGGTCTGAGCATGATCACTGTTTCAACCATGGACAAAGGGGCCGGATCCGTTGAGGTCTCTGCACGCCCGATCTTTCCCAGGGTGCTTTTCACTTCGGGAAACCGCTGGATGATCTTGTCGGTCTGCTGGAGCAGTTCCTTTGCCTTGGTGATGGAGATCCCGGGCAGGGTGGTGGGCATGTACAAAAGATCCCCCTCGTTCAGGGGGGGCATGAATTCGCTGCCCACGCGACTCATGGGATACCAGGTCACGGCAACGGCCATAAGGGAAAGGACAACCGTTACTTTTCGCCATTTTAATACCCGCTTGATGGTGGGCAGATAGATCCGGATCAGAAACCGGTTCAATGGATTTCTTTCTTCGGGTACGATTTTCTGGGGAGACAGACACAGCCCCAGGAACAGGGAAAGTCCCAGGGCCGCAACCAGGCTTAATTCGGGCAGTTTGAAGCCAGCAAGGCCAGCCCCGACAACCGCCAGGGGAGGACCTGCCATGGCCAGTATCCAGATCTTTATCTTCCGGGCCCTTGAAAATAAAGGATCAATGGTGTTCTCCCGGACAAAAAAGATCATGAGCACCGGAATAATGGTGATGGCCAGAATGGAAGAGGCGGCCATGGCCGTGGTTTTGGTATAGGCCAGGGGCCGAAACAGTCGGCCCGACTGTTCCGTGAGGCTGAACACCGGCAGAAACGAAACCGTTATGATCAAAAGGCTGAAAAACAAGGCCGGCCCCACTTCCTTGGAGGCGTCGATGATGATCTGGGTATGGCTCTTTTTGCCCCGGTCCCGTTCCAGGTGTTTGTGGGCATTTTCCACCATCACAATCGAAGCGTCCACCATGACCCCGATGGCAATGGCAATCCCCCCCAAACTCATGATATTGGCATTCACCCCAAAGGGGTACATGATCAAAAAAGACATCAATATGCCCACGGGAAGCGTAAAAATCGCCACAAAGGCGGACCGGAAATGGAGCAGAAAGATGACGCAGATAAGGGTTACCACGATCATCTCTTCGGTGAGCTTGGCTTTCAGGGTTGCAACCGCCCGCTCGATCAGCGAGGACCGGTCATAGCCAGCAACGATCTCAACCCCTTCGGGCAGGCCTTTTTCCAGATCCTTTAACTTTTCTTTTACCCGCCTTATCACCTCAAGGGCATTTTCTCCGAAGCGCATGATGACCACACCGCCAACCGTTTCCCCTTCTCCGTTCCATTCCAGGATCCCCCGGCGCAGTTCAGGGCCTAGTCCGATATCGGCAATATCCCTTAACAGGATCGGGGTCCCTTTTTCGTCAAAGGAAACGGCAATCTGTTCAATGTCCTCAACCGACTTTATATACCCCAGGCCCCGGACCATGAATTCGGTTTCCCCCATCTCAATCAGCTTGCCCCCCACATCTGCATTCGATCGCTGGATGGCATTTTTAATTTTCTGGATGGAAATGTTATAGGAGAGCAGCTTGTTGGGATCCACCTCCACCTGGTATTGCTTGACAAACCCGCCGATGCTGGCCACTTCCGACACCCCGGGAACAGCGGTCAGTTCATACCGCAAAAACCAGTCCTGGAGGGAGCGAAGTTCTGAAAGATCGGTTTTACCCGTGGTGTCTTTTAAGATGTATTCATATACCCAGCCAACCCCTGTGGCATCGGGCCCGAGACTGGGGGTAACCCCTGCCGGCAGACGGCCGGACACAAAATTTAGGTATTCCATGACCCGGGATCTGGCCCAGTAGATATCGGTACCATCCTCAAAAATAAGATAAACAAAGGAAACCCCGAAAAAAGAGTAGCCCCTTACCACCTTGGCAAAGGGGACGCTGAGCATGGCCGTTGTCAAAGGATAGGTCACCTGATCCTCCACCACCTGGGGAGCCTGGCCCGGAAACTCCGTGTAAATAATCACCTGGACATCGGAAAGATCCGGGATGGCATCCAGAGGCGTATTGACCATGGCCAGAATGCCTGCGACAATGACAAAAAAAGTTGCCAGGATCACCATGAATTTATTGTTTACAGACCATTCGATTATCTTATCTATCATCTTAAGGATTCCTTGTCTATTTCATGGCTATTTCATGTCTTTGAAAAAATCGTCCGAAGGCTTTTTCTCATCCATCTCGTCAAAGAACCCGGAATCCGCTTTGACCGCTGTCTTGCCCGCCTTGGCAGGTCCTGATTTGGACTCGATCATTTTCTGGATCGCTTCTTTCAGCTTGGATTCAGAATCCAGTAAAAACTGGCCCGAAACCACAATATTTTCTCCCGGGGTAAGGCCGGTCAAGACCTGTACCTTCCCATCTTCCAGGAAAACGCCGGTGGTGATCTGCCGGGGGGTAAATTTTCCCTTCCCCTTTGCCACAAAGACCAGTTGCCTGTCTCCTGAATGGATAACGGCCTGGGAAGATATAAACATGCCGGTTTTACCGGCTCCGGTATCAATTTTAATCCGTGCAAACATATCTGGTTTCAGTTCTCCTGCCTCATTGTCAAAGGAGATCCGGATGATCACATCCCTTGTTTTGGTCTGAAGATAGGGGAAAATATAGGAGATCGTTCCT
>JAHIVS010000473.1 GCA_018816605.1 Pseudomonadota bacterium | reverse complement strand
GGGATACAAACTTGCCGGTATGGGCCGTATGGGAATACTTTTTTTTAACAGACCTGCTGCCACCCCCTCTTCCTGATTGGCCACGCTAAAATCGTACCAGGAGGCCACCCCGGCATCGGTCCAGTGATACATGCCGGAAAGTTCTTTGTTTACACAGACCCAGACCGCTTGTGCCAGCCCAAACGCCCAGGTAGGGGTTCCCACCTGTTCGTCTATGACATTCAAGCTCTCCTTTTGCCCTATCAGCCCCAGCATGGTTTTAACAAAATTGCTGCCATGGGCCGAATACAGTCAGGCGGTCCTTATAATCAGCGCCTTTTCGCCCAATATCTTTTGTACGACCTTCTCGCCCTCTAACTTAGACTTGCCGTAAACAAATTCCGGATCAGGGAGATCGCCCGGTTGATAGGGCTTAAACTGCCGGCCGTTGAACACAAAATCCGTGGAAATGAACCAGTCGTATCCCTTTTTCCCTTGCAAATTCGGCAAGAACAGCCACCGCCTCATGATTTATCTTATAGGCCAGCCCCTCTTCCTGCTCAGCCTTATCAACGGCCGTATAGGCAGCCGCATTGATGATGCAGTCCGGCAAAGCTTTCCTTATACAATTTTGAATACTGGCCGTACTGCCGAAATCCACCTTGGGATAGTCACATACCTCAATCACAACCTCTTTGGGACAGGTCCGCTGCAATTCCCACCCCAACTAACCATTGGCACCCAACAATAAAATCTTCATACAAACACCTCAACAGCATTGAACCCATGGTCCACGATATTTTCTCTTAAAGTCGATTTGAGGATGATTGATATATTTCCTTATCACGCTTTGGACCAACAGCCAAAACAAACACGATCACCTTTTTATGAAGCACTTGATAAACCACCCTGAAATCAACTATTCTCAGTTTTCGAAAATCTCTAAGATTATAGGACAGCGGTGCACCGAATTTCTCAGGTTCACTGACAAGTTTTTTGTCGATGATCTTGATAATTCTTCTTGCGGCTGAAGGCCCCGCGCTTTTCAGGTCTTCATCTATCTCTTTGTGATAAATGATTTCCCACTTCATTCTGCATACTTCTTCATCATCTCTTCATGGGAAATAATCTCCCCGGGATCAAACTTTTGAATCCGTTACAGAGCAAGGGCGGTCAGACGGAGATCTTCTATCTCTTCCTCCATTGCTTCGTAAGACTCAACGGACATCAAAATGGCCTTGGGGGCATTATTTTTAAGGATGATGAAGGTATCAGTCTCTCCTGTCTAAATTAACCTGAGTGTGGCCGCAGTATTCTTAGCAAGCTTTGTTGAAGACAAATAATTTTTTATTTGCACAATAACACTCTCCTTTATCATTATAATTATACATAGAATAACGATTAAAGCTGCTTCCTTCAAATATCAATCAATGAATAAGCCAACAACCCAAGCCTGACCCCAATTACCACAAGAATTCCCAGCAGATACTGGCCATACCCGTTTTTCTTCAACGGTTCTGCTGTTTTTTCGAGCTGGTCCGCAGAGATCCATCCCATGCGATAGGCAATCTCCTCAAGGCAGGCGATTTTTAGTCCCTGCCAGTCTTCTACCACCCGGATAAAGGTGGCTGCATCCAGCAGGGACTCATGGGTGCCTGTATCCAACCAGGCCGTTCCTCTATTCAAAAGCTCTACCCGAAGATCCCCCGCTGCAAATACCGGTTGTTCACATCGGTTATTTCCAGCTCTCCCCGGCCCGAGGGTTTCACCTGTTTTGCAATCTTTACCACATCATTGTCTTAAAAATACAGCCCTGTGACCGCATAATTGGATTTGGGCATGGCAGGGGGGTCGTACTAATCAAAACCTCCCGTATCCCTGCCAGCATCAGGGTGGATAAAGAATAATAAATCATGGGCTTGTCATAGACCGGCATCAACTGCTTGCTCACCGATTAGGTCAATAGGTACAGCCGGGTGCCTGACCCGCCCGCTAGAACAATACCTTTACGCATATCTTCCTCTTTTTATCTCCATGTAAACGGACTATATTCTCCTGCCATCTGACGGGATAAGACAAACCTACCCGTTAAGCATTTTTTGAATATATATCCTAAAACTTGTTCCTTTGCATCCCATAAACTTCATGACACGATGATAACAGGCCGGTGTCTCTATTCCTGTAGCCCCGCAATAATCCGTAACTGATCTTCTTCCGTCAAATAGGGATGCATGGGAATACTGAATATCCTGCCTGCAAAATCCTCAGAAACAGGAAAATCACCTTGTTTATGCCCAAGCGCTCCATAGGCCGTCTGCAAATGCAATGGGGTGGGATAATAAACAGCCGTGGGAATACCATTTGCTTTAAACCGCTCCTGGATAAGACCCCGCATCCTCCCGTCCGCTGCCAGCAAAGAATACTGGGCCCAGGCGCTTTTATACCCCTCAAATATACCGGGAAGCACAATATTTTCCCGCTTCTGTAAAGAAGAAATCATGCTTGTATACCTTTGCGCAACCACTCTTCTTTTTTGAATCTCTCCGGGAAATATCTTCATTTTCGCCAACAGGATGGCAGCCTGGAGTGTATCAAGACGCCCGTTTATACCCAGCCGAACATTATCATACTTGTCCGATCCCTTTCCATGGACCCTTATGGAAATAAGTGTTTCAGCTATTTCATCTGAATCGATAAAAACAGCCCCCCCGTCTCCGTAACATCCCAGGGGTTTGGCAGGGAAAAAAGAGGTACACCCAATATCACCCAGCCCGCCGGCCATCCGCCCCTTATACTCTGCCCCGAAGGACTGGGCAGCATCTTCTATGACAACCAGATCATTTTCTTTAGCGATCCGGTTAATCTCAGCATAATCACAGGGCAGACCAAACAGATCCACAGGAATAATTGCCCTGGGTGTCAGCCCAAGAGGATTGTTCTCTTTAAATTCAAGCACGGCCGCTTCAAGCTTTTCAACACTGATATTGAATGTCACCGGGTCAATATCAACAAAAACAGGCCTTGCACCCAGAATTTGGATGGCTTCAGCGGTGGCGACAAAGGTAAAGGGGGTGGTAAAAACCGCATCCCCAGGCCCGATGCCATAGGCCATCAGGGCCATAATCAATGCATCTGTCCCGGATGAACAGGTGAGGGCATGTTTAACACCTGCAAACTCAGCCAACTGAATTTCCAGTGCCTTCACCTCCGGTCCCATAATATAATTGCCATGCTGCAAAACAGCCCGGATATTGGCTTCTATCTCCGGCAGAATTTTCCTTTGCTGGGCGGCAAGATCAACAAAGGCAATGGCATCATTCCTTGAATTGGCATTGGCATCATCCAGCCACTGATAATTCTTTTCACACACGGAACAGACCATCTCCTGTGTAATCTTCTCGCCGCACTCACACATCCACCCGGTCTGTTTGGCCGGATTGCCGACAACAAGGGCATGATCCGGCACATCCTTTGTCACAACAGCCCCGGCCCCCACAAAGGCATACTGCCCAATGGTCACCCCGCAGACAATGGTACAATTGGCCCCCAAAGAAGCCCCTTTTTTCACCAGGGTCGGCCGAATCTCATCCATTTTCCGAATGGCGGACCTGGGATTGAACACATTGGTAAACACCATGGACGGCCCGCAAAAAACATCATCTTCAAGGGTTACCCCCTTGTACACAGAAACATTGTTCTGAATTT
>JAHIVS010000472.1 GCA_018816605.1 Pseudomonadota bacterium | reverse complement strand
TATTTTTGAGTATTGTTTTTTCATCATCTCATTTTTTCGAAATCAATTTATAAAATCCAGATGGTATATAATACTTCCTTTTATTGAACACGACACCGATGGTGGCCGGCCCACCGCTTTTTTTAATTTTATCTTCCGCAATCTGTAATACCTCCCATCTTGTTTTTTCGCATTCAAGGACCAGAAGGACTGTACTAAAATACTTAATATCCCTTAAGGCCAGGGACGACGACATCACTGAACTGCCATCGCAGATAACATAATCAAAATGGATCGAAAGCTCTTCAATAACCCTTTTAACCGGATCCTTATTTCCGGACCGCTCATCCACATCCCCAATGGTGATAATGCTCAACCCCTTATGAATGGTGGGCAGCACCACTTCTTCGACACTGGCATTTCCCGTACACAGATTAAAAAAACCAGGGGAGGGGCTTATCCCGAACAGGTTGTGGATCTGAGGATTGTGGTGGTTCCCGTCCACCAGAAGGACATTTTTTCCTGAATAAAACGACAATGCATAGGCTGCACTGATGGCTGAAATTGTCTTCCCGTCCCCATCCGAGCAACTGGATATATATATGGTATTCCCCCCTTTGGATAAAGCAGCGATATTTGCCTCTATCATCATGAGTTCTCTATAATTGGATTCCAATTGTTTAACGGATCTTCCAGACAAAAACGGCATTTCCGCATCGGAAAACCGGGCCGCATTATTCTCCCATAGAAACTCTTTACGCTGAAGGGGCTTTTCGGTCGTCGGCTCTATTTTTATGGTTTCCTTTTCTGGTGATGCCAAGGATTTTTGAGAGTTTTTTGAGCCACCGATAGAAAGAAAATTTTCTTTATAATTTTCAGCGCTCCCGTCATTGGAAAGGCCCGGGGCAACCTTTTTTTTACCCAAAAACTGCTTTAGATACTGGGACTGTGATGATTGGTGATCCATATACTTATCCATTTTTCTTAATTGCTTGGGTTTTAACAGCCTGGTATAAAACAGGGGGGTTGCCCTGGTCCAATTGCATGCCTGAACCATCCGCCGGCACATGATTCAGATCTTCCACTAACGGACGCATTGGATCACCAAAAGATTCAGTATCCATCCGGGAAATTTGCTTCATAACGACACTGACATTCTCGGTATTGGCATCCCGTAAAATTGATTTCATCACAATGGCACAGCTACCCAAATTTTTTTCTCCCCCCAAAGAAGATACTGCCGAAAGTCTTGCTTCCCGGAAAAAAAACAAGAGCATCACAACGATGATGATCACCAGGCAGACAATCACCAAGCTTTTTCCGTCTACCAGGGAATGGGGTTTCAGATCTTGGGGCTTTTGGTTTTTCCGAGTGGCTCCGGGCATCTGTTTTTCATGGAGCGAAAAAAGATCCTTTCGCCTTTGGGGCGGCCGCTCCGGTTGCATTTCTGGATGTGCCTCAACAGGAACCACTGCCTTCCGTGGAGGTGGCAGTTCCCTTTGTGTTTTTGGAACAGACTGGGTTTCCATCATCCCAGGCGCTGTCTGAATCGGAACAATCCCGGTCTCATCAAGGGCCTGCTCAACAATTTTTCTGTCGATGAAATTGGCTCTTTTTTTGCAAGCAAGCACCAGGCTGGCATCACATACTTTGTTAATCAAACGGGGAAGACCTTTGCTGGCATGGGTAATCAACTCAATTGCCGGCTCATCAAAAACCGGACTCCCCGAGGCTCCCGAAGAGATAAGCCGAAAATAAATATATTCTGTAACTTCTTCCAGATTCAGTGAAGAAAGCGGGATGGTCTTAATTCTTTGTTTAAAGGAAATCAAATTTCGCTTGTCCAGACTCTGCAGAAAACTGGTATGGCCGAACATGAAAAGCTTTATTGGGAAGTATCCGTAGTTATTATAGGTAATCAATTTGGTCAAATCGGAAACAAAAGTATGATCAAATTCCTGGATATCATCAACAACAATATAGATATATTTGTTTTTTTCCGGGGGATCATTTTCAAAATATTCATAGATAAACCGCTGACATTCCTTCTCATTGGAGGGATCTATGGGCAGTCCCAGTTCCCTGGCTATCTTCTCAAGAACCATTGGAAAACTATATCCCGGCGATGGAATATACACCATGGGATATGCCCATTTTTTCTCCATAAACCGGATCAGTTTCAAACCAAGCAGGGTCTTACCGGTTCCGTATTCTCCGGCAGTCATCACCACGGGCTCCTTGTTTTGAAGGCAATACAACAGACTCTTCCATGCCTTCTCGTGTCCCCGGGATTTATAGAAAAGGCTCGGAGAGGGAAAGGGCGCAAAGGGCTCAGTCTGCATTAAAAAGTATTCTTTATACATAACCCGTCCTCAAGGTATTTTTTTGGGGCGTATCAAAGGTCATCGTTCGGAAAAACCCGGCTAAATTCTATTTTTGCCTCATCGCTTGATACGGCCTCATTCAGACCCTTTAAAATTTTACTTTTTGTCACCCGGGTCGGATCGGCCAGCATTCGCTCGGTCTGACTTATCACCTTTGTGCTGACATTCGCCAGCCTTGAAAGAGCAGTGATCGTTAAGCCGAGCTCAATCCTGATCCTTTTCAGACCGTTTTCCTTAATCCCAAGATTATCCATATAACGAAACACTCCCCCCCCTACCTCGACCTTCTAAAACCGATCGATCTAAAAGAGAACATAAGTTAACACCATCTATTATCCGGACCGCTCTGAACTTGAAACCCATGGGCAAAGCGTCGTCGCCCCGCAGCCATATTGAAAAAAGCCGGAAATAGTCCAATAATTTAACAATGTAATTTAGGTTCATTTTATTTTTCCAAAATCCAAAAAGAGTGGTCTTGATTCAATTTGTTTAAAACTCCTTGGAAAAACATCAATTAATTGGTAATACACCTTATATACCTCAACTACTCTCATATTTAACTGTTTGTCAAGTACTTTTTCGAAAGAATCTAATGTTTATTGGAAAAAATCTAAAAAGATTCATTAATTCAAGAAAATTCCGGATAATTCCGACTTTTTCCGATTAATACAAGGGGTATTTATTTTTTAGGAAAACAATGAAGGTTGGATGTCTGGATGGCAGACAGAGGAAGGGGGGCAAAAATAGTCTTGACAAAAAAACCGGGTGAATCCGGACCCGGCATCCCGATGAATTCAGGCCAGATACTTCAGAAGAGAATCCTTTAAACGGATCAGACACCCTGTATAAAAATGGTCACACCCTTTGATCACCTCAAAACGCGGGTTTATTTGCCACCGATGAATGGCCGATTGCACCATTTCCTGGGGTGCAATCCCATCATTTGCTCCGGTCAGGATCAGGCCCGTTGAGGGCAGACTCTTTACATCGGAAAAGGACAGAACCCCCATTGGCGGAGAGACCATAATATGGTCCTGGACCGCATATCCGGATGACACCAGGGAGGCATTCACCCGGGCCCCAAACGAATAGCCCGCAAGAAAAAGAGCCTTAAGCTTCAACCCCTTTAAATAGTCCAGGGCTGCCCTCACATCATCGACTTCACCCAAACCATCGTCAAAAACACCGGAACTTTTCCCGGTCCCTCGAAAATTAAACCGGAGCGTTGTAAATCCACTCTCCAGAAAACCGTGTACAATCTGTTCTACCACAGGGTTCTCCATATTCCCACCGTACAGGGGATGGGGGTGGGTTACCACCACTCCGCGTTCGGAGACATTCTGGTGCAACAACCCCTCAAGCCGGATGTTGTTACAATGAATCGTGACTGCTTTTTCCATTTCAGTGCATCCTTATAATAATATCCGTACTGACCTGCCGCTTGTGGCTGCTTTTGGTTTAGGATAGAATTGGTAGTATGCTCTACTTTTTAGCGTTTTTCAGGGATGCCTTGATAAAATCCCTGAAAAGGGGGTGGGGATTGCTGGGTTTTGATTTGAATTCCGGATGAAACTGGCAGCCCAGATACCATGGATGGCCTGCAAGCTCTACAATCTCAACCAGTTCATGGTCCGGAGAGGTCCCGCTGATAATAAGCCCTGCGTCCACCAATCGCTGTTTATATTCATTGTTGAATTCAAACCGGTGGCGGTGGCGCTCTGAAATGTTTTCGGTCTTGTATGCCTTCATGGCAAAGGTGCCTGGCTCCAGGCGGCAGGGATAAGCCCCCAGGCGCATGGTGCCCCCCTTGTCCGACCCCTCGTCTCTTTTTTCAATCTGCTTGGTCTGCTCGTCATACCATTCCTTTAGCAGATAGATCACCGGAAAGGGCGTATACGGATCGAATTCTTCCCCATTGGCATCCTCCATACCGGCCAGATTTCGTGCCACCTCAATTACGGCCATATGCATTCCCAGGCAGATGCCGAAAT
>JAHIVS010000471.1 GCA_018816605.1 Pseudomonadota bacterium | reverse complement strand
TGCGGTGAATTTGCTCTGTCCGGGGACATGTTTCTGGGCAAAAAACCCATCTACTGGTGCTGCGATTGTCAGACAGCCCTGGCAGAAGCAGAGATTGAATACCATGACCACACCTCTCCCTCCATTTTTGTGAAATTTCCCTTGAAAGACGATATTTCAAACCTTATTCCCGGGGTCTCCAATGAGCCGGTTTCCATGGTCATCTGGACCACAACTCCCTGGACCATACCCGCCAATCTTGGTGTTTGCCTTCATCCTGATTTTGTTTACGCTGCCGTTCAAACAAAGGAACACGGGGTGATTATTCTGGCCAAAGAGATGGTGGAAAAGGTCATGCAGACCCTTGGGTTTGACGATTATACGCTTCTTGCCGAAATTGCGGCAAAGGACCTGGAAAATAAAAAATGTACCCACCCCATTTATGACAGGGACTCTTTGATCATCCTAGGGGAGCATGTTACATTGGAAGCCGGTACCGGCTGTGTGCACACAGCACCCGGACACGGTGCGGACGATCATATCGTGGGTAAAAAATATGGCCTGGACTGCTATTCTCCCGTGGAGGACAACGGGGTGTTTTCCCAGGACGTAAACCTGTTTGCAGGACAATTCATCTTCAAGGCCAACAAGGCCATCAATGAGACCCTGGAAGAACGCAGGGCATTGTTGAAAAATGAATACCTGTCCCATTCCTATCCCCATTGCTGGCGGTGTAAAAAACCGGTTATTTTTCGGGCCACCCCCCAATGGTTTATCTCCATGGACAATCTTGGACTGCGCAAAAAAACCCTGGAAGAAATTAACAATGTGAAGTGGATTCCCTCCTGGGGCAGGGAAAGAATTTATTCCATGATTGAAAACCGTCCGGACTGGTGTTTGTCCCGCCAGAGATCCTGGGGGGTTCCCATTCCGGTTTTCCATTGCAAGGCGTGTAAAAAAGTTTATGTAACCCGGGAATCCGTGGACAGAATCCACGCCCTTTTTACCGAGCATTCTTCTGATATCTGGTTTGAAAAGGAGGCAGACTTTCTCATGCCCGACGGCGCTGTCTGTGAGGAATGCGGATCAAAAGAATTTACAAAGGACCATAATATCCTGGATGTCTGGTTCGATTCAGGGGTGAGCCATGCGGCAGTGCTGGAGGAAAGGGAGGGGCTTTCACGTCCCGCCGACATGTACCTTGAGGGCAGCGATCAGCACAGGGGATGGTTTCATTCGTCTTTGCTCACCGGTGTGGGACGGACGGGAAAAGCACCGTATAAAGCAGTTCTCACCCATGGATTTGTGGTGGACGAAAACGGACGGAAAATGTCAAAGTCGGTGGGCAATGTGGTGGCCCCGGACACGGTGATCAACAAATACGGCGCCGATGTATTGCGTTTGTGGGCTGCATCTGCCGATTACAGGGGGGATGTCAGTATCTCCAACAATATTATCGCTCAATTGTCCGATGCCTACCGCAGGATTCGAAATACCTGCCGGTTCATGCTGGGCAATTTTTCCGATTTTGACCTCACAAAAGATGCGCGGCCGATCAATACCATGTCGGAACTGGATAGGTTTATCCTTCACCGCCTCCATGCGGTTGTGGAAAAGTCCCTGGCTGCCTATGAAAATTATGAATTCCATACCATTTACCACACCCTTCACAATTTTTGCGTAAAGGATTTGTCTTCTTTTTATTTGGATATCATCAAGGACAGGCTGTATACCTCGCCTTCGGCCGATCCCATCCGAAGGGATGCCCAGACGGTCATGGCCATGATTCTGGAAGCCATCGTGAAGATCATGGCCCCGATCCTGCCCTTTACCGCCGATGAAATATACAAGCATATGCCCCTGGGAGAAAAGAAAAAAGACAGTATCCACCTGGAGGAGATGGCAACCGTGAATCCAGAGTGGAAAAATCAGGCCCTTTCCCTCAAGTGGGAAAATATCAGAAACCTGAGGGCAGAAGTTACCAAGGCCCTGGAAGCGGCAAGGACGGATAAACTCATTGGGCATCCCCTGGATGCCGCCCTTGAAATTCAACTGCCGGATACACAATTTAAGACCCAGATGGAAACGCTGACGGAAAATCTGAGCGATATTTTCATTGTCTCGTCTGCCGTTCTGGTGGATAGGGTGGGGGAGGGTGCATATCTTGGCAAGGAGATGGAAGGCGTGGCCATTCAGGTGAACAAGGCCGGTGGTGAAAAATGCGAGCGCTGCTGGCGGTTTGATACAGGTATCGGAGAAGACACCCAATTCCCTACAGCCTGTCCGAGATGCGCCATTGCCTTGAAAGTAATTCTGTAGAGGAGATCCATTCTTGGCAACCAAAGAAGTGATGCGGTTGATCCTGGTCAGCGGGGGGGTCGTCCTTGGGGACCAGGTGACAAAATATCTCATCAGGATCAACCTGGCCCTTTACGAGCATATTGTCGTGATTGAAAATTTTTTTAACATCAATCATGTATTAAATCCGGGCGGGGCTTTTGGATTTTTTGCCGACGGGTCCCCGGCACTGCGAAAGTTTATTTTTCTTTTTCTGTCCTCCCTGGTGGCCTTGTTTGTTCTTTGGCTGTACAGACGGATCGCCAGGGATTTTATCGTTCTTTCCTTCGGGCTTGCCCTGATTTTCGGTGGTGCCATCGGCAATTTGATCGACCGGTTCAGATTCGGCAAGGTGGTGGATTTCCTGGATTTTTATGTGGGCACGGCCCATTGGCCTGCCTTTAATGTGGCAGACTCTGCCATCAGTATCGGAATGGTGATCCTGATTTACCATGTGGTATTGAATAAAGTACCGGATTTATAAAATAAGGTTTGTATGCACCCCATACTTTTGGATATCGGCAGTTTTAAATTATACACCTATGGTCTTTTCCTTGCCCTGGGATTCATGGCAGCCGTCTGGTTTTCCAAGCGGAATGCACGATTTTACAACACCCCTGACCCGGTGATTTCGGATCTGTTTTTTGTAATTCTCTTGTCTGCCATTGTCGGGGCCAGGTTATTGTATGTGCTGATCAATTTTGAGACCTATCGGCATAACCTTCTGGACACCGTTAAAATATGGCAGGGCGGGTTGGTCTTTTTCGGCGGATTTATAGCCGCGGTGGTGGCCGGTCTTGTTTTGTTAAAACTAAAAAAACTGCCCATTGCAAGGACCGCTGATATCATTGCACCTGGGATTGCCCTGGGACACGCAATCGGCCGCTTGGGATGCCTGTTCGCCGGATGCTGTTATGGCCGAACCTGCGACCTTCCCTTTGCCATCAAATTTACCAATCCTTCCGGTCTGGCCCCTTTGAACCTCTATTTGCACCCCACCCAGATATACATGGTAATTTCCAATTTTATCCTGTTTCTGATTCTGATGTGGCTGCAGAAAAGAAAGCAATTCCATGGCATGGTCTTTTTAGTTTATGTCATGCTCTATTCTGCCTTCAGGTCCGGGATTGAATTTTTCAGGGGCGATTTCCGGGGAGCCTTTTTCTTTGAATTTTTGTCCCTGTCCCAGGGTATCGGCCTGGTGGTTTCCTTTATTGCCCTGGTTCTGGTCATAAAATTGTATCGATCTGCCAATGCCAATCATTAAATACAACCAACTCAACGATTATCTGGCATCCCCATCCGCTTCTCCGGGACCAAGGTTTTTTTTGATCTGCGGTGAAGCGTTTTTGGTCAAAGAGGCCTTTGATACACTGTCATCCTTTCTGCTCAGGGAGGTGAATCCAAAATTTGCCCTTGATCTCCTTGATGGCAGCTCCGTTTCCATGGGCGAGATCATTGAGCAGGCCACCACATTTTCCTTTTTATTAACCCGAAAGGTGATCGCCGTTAAAAATGCCCCTTTGTTTTTGGCAACCGCTTCTGAAATTTCCTATTCCCCCGCCGACCTGGATCTTTTGACGGCACTGGTTGAAAAGGGAATACCCGATATGCATACCCTTGTGCTGACCTGCTCCACCCTGGACAGACGGAAAAAAGTGTTCAAGACCCTTCAGACCCACGGCATGATTATCGACTGCATCGTGTCCCAGGGAGCCGCCAGGGCAGACCTGGAGGCACAGAAGCTTGTTCTTCAGGATATTGCCGCAACCCGTTTGGCTGCCGCAAAAAAACGGATGGATACGCCTGCTTTTAACGCTCTTGTGGACCAGACCGGTTTTAATCCGGAACTATTTGCCCGGAATATTGAAAAACTTGCAGCCTATACGGGGAAAAGTCCGGTCATCGGCATTGGGGATATACAGGCGGTGGTGATTCGGGACAAAAAAGATCCCATCTTCAGCCTGACCAATGCAATACTGGAAAAAGACGCTGCCAGTGCATTGCTTGTTTTATCCTCTCTTTTCAGGGAAGGGTTCCACCCCCTGCAGATTTTAAAATCGTTTGAGAATCAGGTCCGCAAACTCTTGATGATCAAAGCGGCCATTCCATTCCTTTCCAAAGACATTCCTTCTTTTAAAAGAATGAATTTTAATCGGTTTAAACAGGAGATGATGCCCCTAATCCTGGCCCATGATGAAAAAACTAAAAAAGAGTTGGCCGACCGGGACCATTCTTTGTTCCTGGAAAAATCACCCGGAAAGGAAAAGGCCGTATCCGCCGATCTTATGCTGGCGCCAAACCCCCAGAGCCCATACCCAGTGTTTCTGATGTTTCAAAAATCTGAAAATTTTTCCCTGAACAGCCTTAAGGATGCTATGATTGCTCTGGGCGATCTGGATTACCAACTAAAAACATCCCCCATTGAAGCCCATATCGGCATTGAAAATTTTATCATCACCATTTGTAGGAAAGGAGGATCTTCCCATGCAACGGAAAACAAAGATAGTTGCCACCATCTCTAGTTTGAACTGTTCCAGTGAGTTTATCAGGGACCTGCACAGAGCCGGCATGAATGTGGTCCGGTTGAACACCGCCCACATGAGCCATGCAGATGCCCTTAAAGTGATTTCCAATACCCGGAACGTGTCGGACAAAATCGGGATACTCCTGGATACCAAAGGGCCTGAAATCAGGACCTGCGATGCCAAGGTCCCTTTAAGTGTCAAGCATGGCGACTATATCCGTATCAAAGGCGCACCCCTTGAAATCTCCAGTGAAGATGTGATCTGCGTTTCCTATGAAAACTTTGTCAAGGATGTTCCCATGGGCAGTTCCATCCTCATTGATGACGGATATATTGCCCTGGCCGTCATGGACAAGGATGACCAGTATCTTTTCTGCCATGTGGAAAATGACGGGGTGATCCAGGCCAGAAAAAGTATCAATATTCCTTCTGTCCATGTGCGACTGCCGGCCCTGAGCGAAAAGGACAAGAAGTTTATCGAATTTGCCGCTGATAATGATCTGGACTTCATTGCCCATTCTTTTGTCAGAAACAAAGAAGATGTCATTGCCGTCCAGGCTATTCTGGACAAAAAAAAATCTCCCATTAAAATTATTGCAAAAATTGAAAATGCCCAGGGGGTCCAGAATTTAAATGAAATTCTAGACCATGCCTATGGGGTCATGATTGCAAGGGGGGATCTTGCCGTGGAAATCCCCACGGAACAGATTCCGCTGATCCAGAAAAAAATTGTCAAAACCTGCATCGAAAAACGCAAACCCGTTATTGTGGCCACCCAGATGCTCCATTCCATGATCGATTCCCCGAGGCCCACAAGGGCCGAGGTGTCGGACGTGGCCAATGCCTGCCTGGATCATACCGATGCCCTGATGCTGTCCGGGGAAACGGCCAATGGCAAGTACCCGGAGGTTGCGGTTCGAACCATGGCCAAAATTGCCGAAGAAGTTGAGTTCAAACGGAGCAGTTTTGTGGATGTCCCTTATTCCACCGACAACAAGGTCACGGCCTATCTTGCCAAGGCGGCGGTGAAGGCGGCGTTGCGTCTGAACACCAAAGGCATTGTGGCAGACTCTCTGACCGGTGCATCCATTCTGGCATTGGCAGCCTACAGGGGAGATAACCCCATCTATGCCCAGGTCTATGACCAGCGGGTGATGCGCCAGCTTTCCCTTTCCTTTGGGGTGGTGGCCAGCTATGTTCCCATGGATATCACCACCTCGGAACCCCTTAAAAGTTCCATCTGCCGGCTCATTGACGAGCGGCATTTTAACGATGATGCCCTGATTATTGTGTTGGCCGGCAGCTTTGGGGCCAAACACGGGGCCTCCTATATTGAAATCAGTACTGCCGGCACCTTAAAGGAAAAATGCAGATAATTGTTTTGGGGTGTTGAAAGTGATCAGGCATTAAAAAGATCCTGGGCATTATAGGAACTGCGGACAAAGGGGCCGGCAGCCACCCGGGAAAATCCTAGGGTTTGGGCTGCTTGCTCCAATTGGTTGAATTCTTCCGGGGAATAGTATTTTTTAACACCCAGGTGAGCCCGGGTGGGTTGAAGATACTGGCCGATGGTTACGATATCACACCCATGGTTAAAAAGATCTTCCAGGGTCTGTATCACTTGCGCCGTGGTTTCGCCCAATCCCACCATGATACCCGATTTCACCGGAATCGCAGGGTCAAGGGCTTTGGCATTTTTTAAAAGATCCAAAGATCGCAGGTACTGGGCTTCGGGGCGTACCTTTTCATAAAGGGAGGCCACGGTTTCTATGTTGTGGTTTATCACATCCGGTTTTGCACGTACAACTATTTCCAACGCCTTGATATCTCCCTGGAAATCAGGTATCAGCACTTCAACCCTGGCGACCGGATCCCTTTTTTTTTCTTCGGTTTTTTTCCAATCCCCTGGTGTCGCCTGACCGGTTTTGATTGCGGCTATGACGGCGGCAAAATGGGCGGCCCCCCCGTCGGGCAGATCATCCCGGGTCACCGAGGTCACCACCACATAGGTTAACCCGAGTTGGTGTGCTGTCCTTGCAACCCGCACCGGTTCATCCGGGTCCAGAGGCAGGGGAGCCCCGGCTGTGACATTGCAAAATCTGCAGTGCCGTGTGCATTCAGATCCCAGGATCATGAAGGTTGACGTGTTTTTGGAAAAACATTCAAACATATTGGGGCAGTTGGCCGCCTGGCAGACGCTGCTCAGCCTGGCATCGGACAAAATATTTTTTACCCGCTGGTAATCGTTTCCCAGGGGCAGTCGTTTTTTCAACCAGGCGGGTTTGCCTTTTTTAGGGGCGTTTTTACACATGGGATTCTCCCAGGACAAGAATATCAAATATTTTGGAAAAATAATGGACAAACAAGTGGCAGACCCTGTCCATAAGCTTTGGTTTCGTCTGATCCCCATGGGCCTGTTCAGGAGTTGTCAAAAATTTTTTTTGTTCCATGGCAATGGAGGTCATGGCCACATTTTCAAGTCCGCAGGGGTTGATCCAGGAAAAGGGGGTAAGATCCGGGCAGACATTTAAGGCCATCCCGTGGATGGAGATTCCTTTCTTGACGGATATCCCCACGCTGCCGATTTTTTTTCGACCCACCCAAAGGCCGTGGCTTTTTGGGTCACGGTCTGCGGCTATTCCGAATTCTAGAACCGTTTGCTTCATGATTTCTTCCATGCCGTTGACAAAATCCGCCACGCCCAGGCGGGCCCGGTTCAGATCCATCACAGGGTATAAAACTGCCTGTCCAGGACCGTGAAAGGTGATATTCCCCCCCCGGTCTGTCTGGACAATTTTAATATTCTGGGAGGAAAGGAATGCTTCAGAGACCATAAGATTTTCCCGTCCCCCCCGTCGTCCGAGGGTAAACACCCGGGGATGCTCCACAAAGAACAGCCGGTCCGGTTCAGACGGTGTGTTGATTTTTGCATTTTGAACCGCAACCTGGCGGTCCATCGCTCTCGTGTATTCCAGGGTGTTTAAATTTGTGAATACGCAGGAACGATGGACCTTTTTTATGCTGTCCGGTTTTGGGTCGTTCTGGGCCATACCCGGAGAAATTACCCTCTCAGGCATGGTTTCCTTGCCGCACCGACCTCATCAAGGCGTGTCACCTTGGTCAGAAGTGGGGCTTTTTTCAGCAGTTCAGGTGTTTCCCGGGCTTCTCTTACAATGGCTTTGACCGCATCAATGAATTGATCGATGTTCTCCTTTGACTCTGTTTCCGTGGGTTCCACCATAAAGGCAGCATCCACGACCAGGGGAAAATAGACGGTAGGCGGGTGAAAACCGTAATCCAGAAGGCGTTTGGCCATGTCCATGGTGGTGACATGAAAAACTTGCTGATGTTTGTCATTAAAGACGCATTCATGCATACAGGGCCTGTCATAGGGAAGGTTCAGGGTCTCCTTGAGACTTTCCTTGATATAATTGGCATTGAGAACCGCAAGCTGGGAGGCCCTGTGCAGTCCTCTGCCGCCCATGGAAAGAATATAGGAATAGGCCCTTACCATGATGCCGAAATGGCCGTAAAAGGTATGTATTCTGCCGATGGTATCCGGACACTCTGTCACAAACCGATAGCGGGTCAGGTCCTTTTCAATTCTGGGGATCGGTAAAAATGGGATCAAGTCCTCTGAAACACCAACGGGTCCGGAACCGGGGCCTCCACCGCCATGGGGAGTGGAAAAGGTTTTGTGCAGGTTCAGGTGAAGGACGTCGATGCCCAGGTGTCCGGGTTTAACAATCCCCATGATGGCGTTCATGTTGGCCCCGTCACCATATACCAGGCCGCCCTTGGCATGGACAATCTGGCAGATTTCTTTGATGTTTTCTTCAAACAGACCCAGGGTATTGGGGTTGGTGATCATGATGCCGGCAGTATCCTCATCCATGACCGCTGCCACAGCGGCAGGCTCCAGGATTCCCTTTTCACCGGATTTGATGTTGATGGATTCATACCCGCACAAAGAGGCCGAGGCCGGATTGGTCCCGTGGGCTGTGTCCGGAATAATGATTTTGCTCCGCTGTTTTCCTTTTTTGGCATGGTAGGCATGGATGATGAGCATGCCTGCAAGTTCCCCGTGGGCACCGGCTGCGGGCTGGAGGGTAACGGCGGGATATCCTGTTATTTCACCCAGCAGGTGTTCAAGGTCATACATAAGCTTTAGAGCCCCCTGGGAGAATTCATCCCCTGCCAGGGGGTGGGCACCGGCAAAGCCCTGGCGGGCTGCCTGGACTTCATTGGTTTTGGGGTTGTATTTCATGGTGCAGGAGCCCAACGGATACATGCCCGAGTCCACACCAAAATTCCATTGGGACAAGCGGGTATAATGCCGCACCACATCCAGTTCTGAAAGCTGGGGCAGTTCCGGGGATTCTCCCACAAGGCTTGCATCCAGTTGGCATCTTTCTACATCCGCTATCGGAAGGGAAACGGCACATCGGCCCTTCCGGCTTTTGTCCCAAAGCTGGGGCTCATTGAAAATCAGGCCGCGGGTTCCGGGTTGCTTGTTCATTATTGCACCTCCTTTGCCAGCTGATCCATGTCATTTTTGGACACGGTTTCCGTAGCACAGAACAGATAATGGTCTTTTAATTCAGGATAATAGGGTTCAAGATCCATTCCGGCAAAGATGCATTGTTTGGAGATGAGATCCGCTCTTTTCCGGGCAAACCCTTTGGGGGCCTTGAGCACAAATTCATTGAAAAAAGGAGAATCGAAAACAGGTTCAAATCCAGCCTTTTCAAGGGCTGTTTTGAGATATACCGCTTTGTCATGGTTTTGCTGGGCGATTTCACGGATGCCGATTTTACCGACCGTGGCCAGATAAATGGCAGCTGTCATGGCATTGAGACCATTGTTGGAGCAGATATTGGAAGAGGCTTTTTCCCTTCGAATGTGCTGTTCCCGGGTGGCAAGGGTCAGGACATAGCCGTCGTCCCCATTGGCATCTTTGGTTTTGCCGATGAGGCGGCCGGGTAAATTTCTCATCATTTTCTGGGTGCCGGCCAAAAGGCCCAGACCCGGTCCTCCAAAGCCTTTGGCAATGCCCAGACTCTGGCCTTCTCCAGCCACAAGATCGGCACCGCAGGAGCCGGGGTTCTTGAGCAGGCCGTAGGCCAGACTTTCCGTAAACGAGGCGATAAACAAGATTTTTTTGGTGTCTGCAACGGCCTTAAACGCGCTCAAATCTTCAATGTTGCCCAAAAAATTGGGTGACTGGACTGCCACACCTGCAATCCCCTCCATGGCGCCAAGGGCGGCCAGGTCCGTGAGCCCTTCCCGGGTGCGGGGGATTTGAATCATCTGGTATCCGGCCGGGTGCAGATAGGTTTCCATGATCTGGCGGTGGTGGGGATGGACCAGGGAAGAGACGGCAATCCTGCTGGCGTTTCTGTCTTTTCTCAAGGCAATCAATGCACATTCGGCAAGGGCTGTTCCGCAGTCATAATGGGAGGCCGTAGCAATATCCATTCCGAGAAGTTCGGTGATCATGGTCTGGAATTCGTAAATCCCCTGGAGGGTTCCCTGGCTTACCTCGGGCTGGTAGGGGGTGTAGGCTGTTGCAAACTCAGACCGGGAGATGAGGTAGGGCACAATGGAAGGGATATAATGGTCATAGGAGCCTGCACCGATGAAGCATTTATAATTTTTGCAGGCAATGTTGGCAGAGGCGAGGGCCTCCATGTGTTCGTTTAGATCCCATTCGCTCAAGCCTTCGGAAATGTTGAGGGGGGCTTTTGTCTTTAGGGCATCGGGTATGGTTTTAAACAAGTCATCCAGGGATGCCAGGCCTGTTTTGGCCAGCATCTCATCGATATCCTCTTTTGTATGGGGAAGATAACGCATGGCATTTATCCTTTCAGCATATCAAGGTATGCTGCCTTGTCCATTAAGTCGTCCAGTTCCGATAAATCATCGGGTTTCAAGCGAATGAGCCAGCCGCCTTCATAGCAATCCTCATTGACAAGTTCCGGGTTGTCTTCAAGGGCGGCGTTGATTTCAACCACCTCCCCTGAAACCGGCAGATAAACCTCTGATACTGCCTTGACCGATTCCACACTGCCAAATTCATCTCCCTTTGTAAAAATATCCCCCACCTCGGGCAGTTCAACAAAGACGATTTCTCCCAGCTGGTCCTGGGCATAATCGCTCAGGCCGATGGTCACAATGTCTTTGCTTAATTTTGCCCATTCATGGTCTTTGGTATATTTGACATTTTCAGAAAAATTCAGATCGCTAATTTCTTTCATAACCCCCTCCTTTTAAGTGAATTTAAATAAAATTATCCAGTTTCATTCTTGCCGTTCGGTCCGGTCGTATGTCCGTTGCCACGGTCACATCAATTGATCGCTTGCCTTCATTAAGGGTAAGCTTTGAACCCGGTTCAAGTGGCTTTGAAACCATTACAAATCCGCAGCTAATTCCTGTTATTTTCAGATCCAGGGGCAGGCCCGGAGTATTGATGCTGATGATTTTATCGCCAAGCAAGCCTATACCCATGTCCGTGGCACAGGTCAGTACCCTGCCGATGTTTTCTTGTGTTTCATCCAGCACCCGGGTCGCATCGCCGGCCGTGACTTTTCTCAAGGTCTGACCCACAAAAGGGTAAATAAATTTGTCGTCTTTGTCAGGTGCCAGGGCCTTTGCACCGAGAAAATCCTTGGAAAACCCTTTATTGTCAAGCGTGTAGGGCAGGGCAAACTCCCAGGGATGGTTGGAAAATTTCCAGGGACCGATATCCTGGTGGGACAGGGGCAGGCAGGCACCGGTTCTCAAAGAGTCCCTGGCACCCAGGCCGCAGGCCGTTATTCCAAAAGGGGCTCCGGCAATAAGGGTATCCTTCCACAAGGAGAGAATGGCGGCAGGATCCAGAAAGATTTCAAACCCGAACTCTCCGGTATACCCGGACCTGGACAATAGAATTGGCGTGCCATCCAGGAGGGTGACCTCCTCCTGGTTTGTCCCTTCGGAAAGCACCCCATGGGATAAGGATCCTTTGAATGAAAAATAGGGCATTTTACCAAAAACAAGATCTGGGTTCTTAAGGAGGCGTGACAAAATTTTTGCAGAATTTTTCCCCTGGATGTCCATCTTGGCAACCTTGCCCGACAAATCTGAAATCTCAAGGTCCATTGCCTTTGATTGACTTTCAAGATGCTTTGCAATGACACCGCCCATTCCCGCATTCACACAGACCAGGAACCGTGTGCCGCTGAACTTGTAAACAATGGCATCGTCAATGCAGCAGCCTTTTTTGTCCAGAAAAGCACCATAGACACACCGGCCGGGCACCAGAGAAGAAAGCTGCCGGGTAAAGCAATAATTGAGCAGGGCAAAAGCATCCTTTCCCCCCACAAAGATACAGGCCATGTGGCTGGTATCAAAGATACCGGCTGATTTTAAGACGGCCAGATGCTCATTTTTGACCCCGGTTTCATACCATAACGGCATGTCAAACCCTCCGAAATCAGCCATGTTCGCACCGGAATCTGTGTGCCATTGATGTAAAGAAGTGGTCTTCAATTGGGTGTTCATGACAGCAGCCCTTTATGCTATAGCGGTTTAAAAAATATAGGGAACTTTTAAATTATAGGATTTGTATACAACAAATGTCTCAACAGAACTGACGCCTTTTACCTTGGATATTTCCTCCGTATAAAATTCCAATAGTCCAAAGCCTCTTTTAAACAGAACCATCACAACAAGGTCATACCGGCCCGTCACAACAGATGTTGAAATAACCCCTTTGAGTTTGCTTATCTCTTCCCCTTTTTCAACCAGATTCATTTCAGCCAGCTTGATTCCGATGATAACAACCCGATGGCCGGGCAGGGTGGCCGGATCAACCAGCCCGCAGATCTCCAATACCCCTTCCTCCTGGAGCTTGTTGACCCTTGATCTGACAGTGTTTTCGGTAATGGCCAGTTTGTCAGCAATCTTTTTAAAGGATTTTTTCCCTTCTTTTAGCTCCCTGATAATATCAATATTGGTTTTATCGATTTTCATTTTGCCTCTTTTTGGGTTGAAAAAATGAATGAGCACAAATTTTATTTAATTCTCTTGATAACTACTGTACGACAATGATAATGTCAAATAAATTTTAAGAAAATTTATGGAATAACAAATTTTGTTTTAATAAATTAATGAAAATCATTTATACTGTGAAATCATTTCGTAATAAATTGGTATTTTAAGTTATAATCTGGATCTAAATAGACAGGAGGAATCATGTCGGAAAAAATTGTCATCATCGGCGCAGGGCCCGGGGGATATATCGCCGCATTGCGGGGTGCTGCCCTTGGGGGTCAGGTTACACTCATCGAACGGGAAAACCTGGGCGGCACCTGTCTCAATTGGGGGTGTATTCCGTCCAAGATCATGAAAAATTCCGCAGACCTGTTTTTAAAATGCCTGGAAGCTGGCAAATTTGGTATTCAAATTGACGGCCAAATTTTACCGGATATGAAAGCCATCATGGCCCGTAAAAAAAGCGTTCTTGAAAGCCAGCGGAAGGGAATTGCCGCATTGCTGCAAAGCCGGGGCGTTCGTGTTCAAACGGGCTGTGGGGTGATCCGATCAAAGAATCTGGTTGAAGTGACGGGGCCGGACGGACAAAAAACAGATCTTGGGTTTGACCGGCTGATCATTGCCGTGGGCACCAAACCCATGGACGTTCCTGAATTTCCCTTTGACCATCAAAAAATTTTGTCTTCCAATGATATCCTGGCTCTGGAGCAGATACCCGAATCCATGACCATTGTGGGCGGGGGTGTGATCGGATGCGAGTTTGCATTTATTTTTTCAGCTTTGGGGTGTGCTGTGACCGTTGTTGAAGCCATGTCAAGGCTTTTACCCCTGCCCTCCGTGGATGAAGCCTGCTCAAAGCAGCTTTTAAGGGAAATGAAAAAGCGTAAAATTAAAGTTTTCTGTGATACCATTGTCACCCGGGCCGATACAACAAAAAGCGGGGTAGAAATTTTTCTTGCCCCCAGTCCCTTTACGGATAACCCCAGGCCCCAACCAATGAAGACCGACAAGCTAGCGTCCCAGGTCATGGCGGTCTGCATCGGCAGGACCCCGCTTTCAGAAGGGCTTGGTCTTGAAAACATCGGCCTGATACCCCGGGGCCCGGGCTGGATACCGGTGAACGAATACATGGAAACCTGTGTGGAAAACGTCTATGCCATTGGGGATATCCTGGGACCTGACAAGATAATGCTGGCCCATGTGGCCTCCCATGAAGGCCTTGTGGCCGCAGAAAACGCCATGAAGCAGACGACAGACCCTAAATCAATTATGGCCTATGAAGTGGTGCCGGGTGCCATCTTCACCATGCCGGAGATCGGCACGGTGGGCCTGAGCGAAAATGAGGCAAACGCCAGGGGGGTTGAAGTGGAAACAGCCAGCGTCAACTTCAGGGTACTGGGAAAAGCCCAGGTCATTGATGAGATTGCAGGAGAGGCAAAGATGATCATTGAAAAGAAAACCGGTAAAGTGCTGGGCGTCCATTTGATCGGACCCCATGCCACGGACCTCATTGCAGAAGCCACCCTGGCCATTGAAAAAGGGATGACTGCAGCAGAAATCGCCCATACCATCCATGCCCATCCCACTTTGGCAGAAATCATGGGGGAGGTGGCATTAAAGGTAAGTGGGATACCCCTGCACGGCTGATCGGCACCTGGGAAAAAAACATGAACTGGATTGCCGCTCTCTTCCAAAACGTCATAAACTAGTTTATGATTAACGGCTTAGGCCCGAGAAACATGATGTTCATTCAAAAACAGGGAAAAAGAAATGGGATTGAAACAAGACTGGGATTTTGACGCGATAATTGACAGAAGCAATACCGGATCCATGAAATGGGAACCCAGTGTATTAAAGATAAAATTTGGCCCGGGACGGGAAAACCTGTTGCCCCTGTGGGTGGCCGACATGGATTTTTTATCTCCCCGGGTGGTTCGCAAGGCCATGGAAGAGCGCCTGGCCCATCAGATTTATGGATACTCTATCCTGGACCCCGGATATAACCAAGCCTTGATATCCTGGTATCAGCGACGGCACCAATGGGATATAGACGGCGACTGGATCCTCACAAGCCCGGGAATCGTACCGGTCACCAACTATCTGATCCAGCGGTTCACAAGTCCGGGGGACAAGGTTTTGATTCAAACCCCGGTTTATTATCCCTTTGCCCAATCCATTGTAACCAATGGCCGTCAGGTTCTGGAAAACCCGTTGAAAATAGACGGGGGCTGCTATCGCATGGATTTTGATGATCTGGCCAAAAAAGCGGCAGATCCCCGGGTGAAACTTGCCGTCCTCTGCAGTCCCCACAATCCGGTGGGAAGAGTATGGAGCCTGGAGGAATTAAAGCAATTCGGAAATATCTGTCTTGAAAACAATGTATTGGTCTTTGCCGATGAAATTCATTGTGATCTTATCATGCCGGGCTTTAAGCACATTTGTTTCCAGAATATTTCCCATGAATTTGCCCAGCATTCCATTGCCGCAAATGCAGCCAGCAAGACCTTTAATCTGGCAGGGCTCCAGCAGTCAAGCCTGATCATCCCCAATGACCGGATTCGAAATGAGGTTTCCATTTATTTTGAAACCCTGGGAGTGGGTCCCCGGGGCAGTGGCAGTCTGTTCGGAGCCATTGCCACCCAAGCTGCCTATAACGGGGCAGAACCCTGGCTTAACGATCTGCTCGTGTACCTGTATGACAATTTCAACTATCTGAAAACAACCCTTGAAGGTCAATTGCCGGGGGTGAAGGTCTTTGACCTTGAGGGAACCTATCTGGCCTGGGTGGATTTCAGACCCCTTGGCCTCTCCCCTGGAAAAATTATTCAGGTAATAGAGGAGAAGGCCGGATTGGCCCTGGATCACGGAGACTGGTTTGGAAAGAATGGCGCCGGTTTTGAACGGTTCAACATTGCCTGTCCAAGGGCAGTTTTGCAAAAGGCAGTAAAAGCGGTGGTGGCAGGGTTTACAAAATAAAGAGTTGGTAAAAACCTGGGGTCAGGCTTTCGTTATTGGCGTATTCATGAATATGCCAATAACGAAAGCCTGACCCCATTTATTTAGGCGCCCAGGTAGGCTTTTTTGACTTCCGGGTTGGTGAGCAGGTCTTCCGACGGCCCTTCAAGGACAAGGGATCCGTTTTCAATCACATATCCTCTCTGGGCAAATTTCAGGGCAAGCCTGGCATTCTGTTCCACCAAAAGGATGGTGGTCCCATGCTTGTTGATTTCCTTCAACGCTTTAAACATGTCCAGCATGAGCAGGGGCGCAAGGCCCATGGAAGGTTCGTCCAGAAGCATGATCTTTCGTCCCGACATAAAGGCACGGCCCACGGCCAGCATTTGCTGCTCTCCGCCGGAAAGGGTGCCGGCTAGCTGGTCTTTTCTTTCTTCCAGGCGGTTGAAAAGATCAAAAACCCATTTTTTATCCTTTCCAATCTGCTCCCTGTCCTTTCTTGCAAAACAGGCAAGGGTCAGGTTTTCAGTGACGGTCAGGTTGCCGAAGATTCGCCGGCCTTCGGGTACATGGGAGATCCCCAGTCGCGATACAACGCGGTCTGCACTGTATTTGAGAATATTTTTTCCCTCAAATTCCAGAACCGATTTTGGATCCGCCGGAACCATGCGTGAAATGGCCCGTAATGTGGTGCTCTTGCCGGCGCCATTGGCGCCGATGATGGTTAAAATTTCACCGGCTTTAACGGAAAAACTGATGCCGTGGAGCGCTTTTATATTTCCATAGGACACCTTTAGATTTTCAACACGTAATTGCATCAGCTCAAATCCTCCTTGCCCAGATAGGCTTCTATCACATCCGGGTTGTTCTGAATTTGTTCCGGTGGGCCCTGGGCTATGATTTCTCCAAAGACCAGGGTCTGGATATATTGGCACAGGTCCATGACAAATTTCATCCTATGTTCGATCAAAAAAATGGCCACCTTGAAATCCTTGTGCACCTGGCGGATGATTTTTATCATCTGAACCAGTTCATCCGGGGTCATGCCGGCAGTGGGTTCATCCAGAAAGAGCACCTTGGGGTTAGTGGCCATGGCCCTTGCCATTTCAACCCTCCGCTGGGCGCCATAGGACAGGTTGGTCACCATCTGGTTTGCATGGTGTTTGATGTCGAACAATTCCAGAAGACGATAGGAATTTTCTTCTACCTGTGCTTCCTGTCTGCGACAGGCCGGTGTATTGAAAAATGATCCGAACAATCCATAGGTGAGCTGGGAATAATG
>JAHIVS010000744.1 GCA_018816605.1 Pseudomonadota bacterium | reverse complement strand
TTTGCTACAAAGGAACTTGAAAACAGACCCATCTGCTTAAACTTTATAAAAGATATGCATGGGATACTTCTACAGGGTGTAAGGGGTCAAAACAAAGCAAGAGGTGAATTTAGAAGAATTCAAAATTGGATTGGGAAATCAAATTCAACGATTGAAACAGCAAGTTATGTTCCTCCAGAACCGCATCTTCTTTTAGAATTTTTATCTGATTGGGAAAAATATTGCCACTACGATGAAAAAGACAAACTTGTACAATTAGCTATAATCCACGCTCAATTTGAAATCATACACCCTTTTTTAGACGGGAACGGAAGAATTGGCAGAATTCTTATTCCTCTATTTCTATTTGAACAAAAAATTCTTAAGTATCCAGCATTGTATGTGAGTGAGTTTTTTGAAGAAAACAGGCAGAATTATTACGATAATTTAAGAGCAGTATCAGAAAAAAAAGCATGGTATGAATGGATTAATTATTTTCTTGAAGCAATTACCAGCCAAGCTATTAATAATACAAATCGGGCTAAAAGTATCATCCAGCTGTATGAAGAAATGAAGCATATTATTCAAGATATAACCAAATCACGAAATTCTTTAAAAATTCAAGATTTTCTTTTTTCAAAATTAATATTTGAAACACCAGATTTCACAGAATCAGCAGAATTGTCAAAACCACATGCAGCCAAAGTAATAAAAAGTTTGCTCGAAAATAAAATAATAGACACCGTTGCACCTGCCCAAGGTAGACGTCCAGCAATGTATTCGTTTAAACCCTTAATGGATATCGTTCAATAATTAAACGAGCTCCCAGTACCACTGGAATCACTCAATGATCTGCTCCCGGCTTAAAGAAAAAACAGTTGCGCTTTGTTATGGTGATTTGAGGATATAAATTCCAACAAAAAAATGAACCGGGTGTGACCGGTTATTTTTAAGTTCAGCGGCTCGACCGCGATTGTATGATATTATTTAAAATGATACAATTGAGATCATATTCTAACCATGATATGGTTAAGTTATAAAATGTATTAAGAACTTTTATAGAATAGAGTCTACGAGAGGAAATTATGGGCAAAAATGATATCATAGAAATTTTACGTCACTATAAAAATGAAGTCGCTAATCAATATAATATCCTGACCATTGGTGTCTTTGGTTCAGTTGCTCGTGGGGAATCAGGAGATGAGAGTGATGTCGACATAGTGATCCGTATTTCTGAACCCGATTTTTTCATGCTTGCAGGGATAAAAGAAGATTTAGAAAAAAGACTTAACAAATCCATTGATATTGTAACTTACACAGACTCAATGAACCCTTTTTTAAAAAACAGAATTGACCATGAGGCCGTATATGTCTGATACTGAACTGATATTGGAAATTCTTCACCAAATCGAAGATGCTGCCAAAAAAGTTGTTTTGCGATTTCAGGTGATCAATAATCCAAACGATTTTACTGATACTGCTTCCGGGATGGAAAAAATGGATGCCATCTGCATGATGCTCATCGTTATCGGGGAGTCTTTAAAAAATCTTGATAAAGTTACGGAAGAAAAACTGCTATCGTGCTATCCAGATGTTGACTGGAAAAAAGCAAAAGGAATGAGGGATATTATTACACATCACTATGCCAATATTAATGCGGAAACAGTTTTTTTCACATGCAAAAGAAAAATCCCGGTACTTTTTGATACTATCCAAAAAATTATCAAAGAGTTAAAAACTTAATCTTTCATATCAACTCAAAATTTCCAGATTTATAAATACCCTCTATTCCAACAACGAAAATGCTGGCGGATAAACCTCAGATTTTTATGTTGAGACGGACTCGCACAGGGAAAGCTTCAGCGGCAGTAAGGATGATAGCCCTTACCCCACTTTCCTCGGGCCCGTTAACAAGCCGCTGCACGTAGGCGAGCTAGTGAGCTTCATATTCAGAAGGGACTATCAATTTGAGTTATAAAAACAAAGATCTTTGTAGAATTAGAACCATCCTTTTTTGGATGGAAATGGAAGACTTGGGAGAATGTGTGTTCCACTTTTTATGTATAAAATCGGCTTAATCCATTCTCCCATGTTTTATATCAGCGAATTTTTTGAAAAAAATCGAAATGAATATTATGACAAACTCCTGGCAGTTTCACGCAGTGATGACTGGACCGGTTGGTGCGAGTTTTTTTTGAAAGCCGTTGAAACTCAGGCCAATAAGAATCAGACCAAAGCGACTGAGATACTAAGCTTATATGAAAACAAAAAGAGCCAAATTGTCGACCTGACGCGATCACAATATGCAATTTATACCCTGGATTTCATTTTTTCCCGTCCAATTTTCAACTCAAAAGATTTTACCGGGATGGGAGAAGAAATACCAGCAACAACTTCCAAGCGGACGAAACACCAGCCATCTATGCTTTTCCGGAGCTGATAAATACCGCTGAAGGTAACGCGGTGTTTTAAAGTCCATCTATGGACCATAAAACACCTTGTGGCCCATGAACTCAGATATGTGGACTACAAATTAATTCGAAGCTCATCTGTGGACCACAAGATCTCAACAAAAAAATGTGGTTTGAGTTAAACCACATTTTTTAGGTTTTACCGTTTTTCAATAAACTTCTTCATGATGTCCGACATTCACTAAAATAATTTCTTTTTTTGTGATGAAAAATTCGAGCGTGATCCTATAAGATATGTTAATTGAAACCGAATACAAATCAGTTAATTTCCCTTTTAAAGGATGAAGTCTCAAAGATGGATGATTTGGATCTATTTCTAAAAGTTTAAGTGCTTTCTGATATTGAGATATTAAATCAGGATGTTTTTTAACAAATCTTGAGGCTCTTTTAATATAACTATCCGTATAGACAAGTGTATATGTCATTGTATAATTCTTTTAATATGGTCTTCAACAGTTTCTTTGATATAGTTTCCATCATTATAATCAATTTTTGCTTGGTGAAGTGCAGCATCGAGTTCGCACTCTCTTAAATAGTTGTAATGCTCCATATCCATGATGACAAACGTTTCTTTGCCCCGGACTGTAATTACCAATTCATGATTCTCTAAAAGATTATTCTGAATTGCTGAAACCCCTTTTGTCTTTAACTGATTTGCTGTTATAGTATTCATAATAAACCTCATTTGTTAATCAAAAATAATTAATGATAATACTATATATAATACTTTTAAGAGTCTTTATCAAGTCTTTATCATATAATTCAGGATGATTTTTATAAAAAAAATAATCGGGATAGGACTCCCCATCACTGAGGAGCCCTCCCACACAACCCGGCATACGGATCACGTACCAAGGCGGTTCGGCTGATCAGGCAGGTTAATTCCCAGGAAGGAACAACCCCCAATCAAGGAAATATTTATTCGGCATAGCAATTATCACCCACTTTATCCTGCTCATACGCCACATCTTCTTACGGGCATTTCCGCACAAGAAGGCATCTCTGCGGAAAATTCCGAGTTTAAGCAGGTTGCGGACTCTGGTTCTGGGATTCTTCCACTGTGTCCAGACAAGACATCTCAATCGCCTGAGTATCCACCCATTCAAGGATCTGAATATAGTCTCAACCTTCGGTAAGGCCGTAGTAGTTCCACCATCCTCAGGTACAGGTTCAGATTGTAAATTACCTGTGACAGGCTTTTACCGCTGCTACGGTGGGTCAACTCCCGAACCCTTTCCTTAAAACGCTTAATCGCTTTCTGGTGAATCCGGATTTTAGGTTGACCATCCCTTTTGTAAAAGGAAAACCCTAAGAATTTGCTCCGCCATGCATTTCCGAGGGAAGATAAAACCAAGGAAACCGCACTCCTCCACCGGAGCCACCTTACTTTTCTTCTCGTTGACCTGGAGCCGCAGCTCTCGTTCGAGGAACCTTCGGATACT
>JAHIVS010000712.1 GCA_018816605.1 Pseudomonadota bacterium | reverse complement strand
GGATCTGGAAGCATAAATGCGCCACACACGCTGTGTTTCATTGGCAAAATAATATTTATACCCCTCATTTCCGCGTCCGAAATCCATGGTGCCATACCCATTGTCCGCCATCCACAACCCCATGAGCCGAGTCGTAATATTGCCGGTCCCAAGTTTATTGTATACCGGTAACCGGGCGGTGTGGAAATGAATAATCTCCTCCCCGGTTTTCAAACCAACCACAAATGTAATCCGGCGGGTCAATATGCAGATACTGAAACGAATCAGAACCTTATCCTTTGCCCAAGCCTTTAACGCTTTTTTTAAATCTTCCCGGGGCTGTCTATCCTGATATTTTGACGGAGTAGGGGTAGGTTCCCACCGCTTGTCATGGGCCTCACAAAATTGGTCAGCCCATTGATTAATATTTTTCCCGGTTTGATCAATTTCAAAAAAAAATCCTTTTTCCCGTTTCAACTGATTGGTATAATTGTTCAAACTGCGATGGCGATTAAACATCTTTTTAAATTTTATGACCCCGTCAGAATCTGTTGCTCCCCGGACATGTGGTGCCCTGTCAAAAGGGAACGCCTTATATTTATAACCTGCCTTTTTTATCCCATCCCTGGCAGCACAAAGCGTATGACCCCATTCAGGCAAGGGCTCAAGCAATATATTCCTGGGTTGAATCGTTTGGATAACGGCAGCAATTCCTTGGGAAAGATCCTCTCTGGTCGCATCGGAATCATATAGGGGGCTGGCATAATCGCACAAATAATATTGAAGAAAATGAAGATTACGTGATTTGTCCAACCGCAACAGCCACAAGGCAGAAAGAAGACTCAAATCAGAATATCCCCTTGCAATTATGACCATTTGACCTTTTACAACAACTTTCTCCACCAACATTTCTATAAATGAAGGGGAGGCAAATGGGTTTGAGAAAGTATCCTTTTCCCAAAGCTGATTTATTTCTAATTTAAAATCAGGAGAAATAGTACCTATTTTTTCTATCTTCCATTCAAGCAACTTCGCCCCCATGACAAACCATTCTTCTGTCAGCTCAGATAAATCAACCCGTTAATAAAATTTTCATATTTTTTCTTGCAACAACACTTGAAGTAAGATTAATAAGAACATTGTTCACAAACCACACTTGACAATAAACAATAACAACAGAGATTGAAAATACAATCACATACTTTAAAACAAAATTGGCATGCGGTGTTTTTACAAGCGGAATATGCCACAGATAAATCCAAATAGAATTTTGGGCTATAAACAACACCACCTGTAATAATTTTATTTTTTTTAATATTTTTTCGATGGACAGACTCAATCCCCATAAAATACAGGATACAAAAATAGAATATGAAAAATAATAGGTTGAAGGCGGGTACTTGAGCGCTTGCGTGGGTTTGAACTCGCCAAAGATCAAAAACAAGATAGTGCCAAGTACTATAAACAAGCCTAAATTAAAAATTGACACATTAATCATTTGTCTTTTATTTAATGATGGAATTCTCAAGCCAAGCGCAAACAATATTGAATAGGGTACAACATATGGAATGACTAAATTTACAACCGCACCGATACCGCCTTCCATCTCCAGCACAGGAAAATAACGAATTAACTCATAAACAGCAAAGAAGAGGGTGAGCGAGAGAAGGTAATGATAATGAGATTCTATTTTTTTATTATAACAATATATAAAGGGAGATACCAAAGCCACTAAAAGGAATACCCGAATAATCCATACATAACCAATACCACTAATGAGGAAAAAAGATGATAAGATGATACTGGAGTCTAACTCACTGCTACCTGGGAAAAACAGAAAAAGCGCTGAAAAATAAACCATTAAAAATATCCAAACAGGAAAAACCACTCTTTCAACTCTTTTCCAAATGTACGTCAGATATGCCACATTGCTTTTATAACTATACCCAAAAGACATGCCTGATACCAGCACCATCAGCGGCACATCGAAATTCCTGAGTTGAAACAAAAATCTAGGCGGACCGACATGGGCAAAAATGACCATTGCCAGGCCTATAAACCTTAAGATATCTATTCTGTTATCTCTCATGACAAACGACTATCCCCAAAGCAAACCCATATCCTCAAGTTTGCCGCAATACGTTTAAAACCGATTTGGGGACGACCTATCTGCCCTCCTGAAATTTTTGTGCCGACCAATCTTATGTTGTTCATGTTTTTTTAATGTCTAACATATTGGGACTGGCCATACAATCCATCTGCAATAATTGAATTCCTTAAAATAATACCATAATGATGGAAATCGAAAGCTTAAATCAAAGCAAGACGCGTGAAACGTTTTTTAAGATGACGGGTATACACACTTAACTGATTCCATAGTTGTTTTTTGAATCTCAACCAAGATTCACACTTGACTCTGAGATCGGATTTTTTTCTATCTGTTGTTTTAAGGCTTGCAACAAAAAATGACAGCTCGTATCTTCTATCTCAAGCTTGTGGATCTCTTTGAAAACATTTCTGTTCCGACGTAACTTTGGGGCATCAGGGCTGGTAATCTGGTATCCGCTTGCATCCCAGGCATAATTCATTCGACAAACCCAATCCTCCAAGGATTTGGTATAATAATGATTCAGGCGGATCTGCTTTTGGGGATGTATATCGCTGATAAGAGAAATAGGGTTACGATTTTCATCATAGCCCAAAACAGGCCATATCTTTGTTTGAAAACAGTGAACATTACTCACGGCTGTCACTTCATGAGGTTGGACAATGGATTTCACAAGGGGACGATACTGATTTTCGGGATGGGATATATCTGTGCGCTTCGTATAATTTTCGGTAAGAAGTCCTTGTGGTCTGAACTTGTGACCTGAGGTTCCGAACATATCCCAGTAGACAATCAAGGCCGGTAGATCGACATATAAGTCCAGAAAAGAAACAAAATTTTTGTATGATGGTGAAAATAAAAATTCATCTACATCAATCAAGGCAAGCCATTGAACATGGCAACGACTCTTATAGATTGCATGACAGTATGCAAGTTGCTGGGTATTCAACCAGGAATTCATGTGAGGCCATTCAACCCAATCTACTAACCCTTTTTTTGAATAATAATCCAGGATCTCCCTTGTATTATCCGTACTGCTGTTGTCATAGATATAAAACTTACTGCATCCCACCAGCCGATGAAATTCTATCCATTCTTGAAGATATCTTCCTTCATTTCTGACGATTGCTGCGATAGCAAATGCATGTTCAAATTTTTTGGGTATATCCCCTTCAACGGGATATAGAGGATGGTATTGTGTTTTTCCATACAGATAATCCAATCGGATTTCTCCTCGTAACACTTTCCCCAAGCCGAAAAACAAATTTTTATAAGTTTTTTTAAGTCCGTGGTGAAGATCCATCCCAGGTGGCTTTAACAGTCTTTTGAGGTATTGAATGCTTTTTTTCAAAGATCTCCTTTCGGAAAAATATGGAAGATGGCAAACATCAAATCAAGTTTACACTTTCTGCATAAATTTAAAAAAAATGTCAAGAAATTCATTCTCTTTATGAAAATTCAATGGAGCCCCAACAGAAATAATGACCTTTGACTCGAAATAATTTTAATTGACCAGCAGTCTTGGTAACCTTTAGCCCTGAAACAGCAAGAAAATAAACGCTATCCATTTCGTGATAACCTCGAAGCGATCCTATAGGAGGCTCAATATAGTGCTCCTTTTTAGAAAAAAATATATTCAAAAACTAAACCCAACACTACCGAGAAGAAATATAATTTTTAAAAATTTCTAATACATTATCCGCCATTTCCTCAATTGAGAGCTTCGGTTGAGGGAAATCCAACACGACTTCTCTTAACAGTTCATCTTCTTTGGGTAACTCATTCAACATTTTGGGCTTAAGATTAAAAACGCCAACACTCTGATAATAATCATAAAATTTCACGTTGTCTCCTGGAACAGCGTCTGAAAACATCACCCACAAAGCTGGAATACCATACGCATGTGGAACAATAATGCCGTGCAATGAAGAACTTATGATTGCAGAACAAGAACCTATCTCTTCCAAAACAACTTCAACATCTTGCCTTAAATCAATGACCTTAAAGGGCTCGAAAGGAAATGTTTTTAAAACCAACTCATAATCGCTGTTATGTGGTATAATCCCTATTAAATTCCCTGCAGTTGCTTGAATAGAATAAAACTTAGGCAATAAAATTGCCGGATCCCCATAAACTGCTGGACAATCATATCCCATTTCCATAAACCTCTCACGGGTGATAGGCCCTCGAACACAAAGTGTTTTGTTGGGTTTCTGGAAGAACACTTTTCGTTTCATTATTCCAGACCCCCAAACAATAGCATTGGAAGAAGTATGTTGTAAGATACTTCCAATCGCCATTAAAACTGTTTGGTTGGATTTATTAGACGGCTTCTGAAAAACCGCATTTTTCCCTGTGATTTTTTTATAGATATATGGTGTAATCCAATCTCCAAAATTATTCTTATTGCGCCACCAAAAAACCAAATCCTCTTTTTTTACAAGCTTTTTTTTATGATGAATAATATTTAATAATTTAAATTTCCATTTATACCCCCACTCCATAATTGGTTCAGGAATTTTGCCTTTGAAACCTTCCTTTCGAATGGGTTTTAGTGTTGGTTGATTCATAACCGGTATCACAACCTCCTGCAAACATATTCATCTGTTTTCAATAAGGATATAAAAAAAATCAATAGACCAGCCTCTTAGAAATGAAATTGGAGATATTTTTTGAGTTTAAACAAAATATAATATAAAAAAGGAGATAGTCTGAATAATTTACATTTAACAAATAATTTTTTATCTCTCCCTTTTCCATCATATTTCTTCATTCTTTGATTCATTTCATTCCACAATGAAGGAAAATGATTGTTTATATCGTCATATAAAATTTTAAATGCTTCTCTTTTGGTTTTCGATTGTTGGATCTTGTATTCCATACAGGAAATAAAAATAAAAAGAAACCTGCGAATAATATTACAATTAAATTCTGCTTCGAATATTCTTAAGGATTTTTCATCCATTCTCAGCCGTGCATATTCTAAACTTCTTTGTCTGGCAAAAATCACTTGAAATCTATCAATATTATAGCGATTTGTCTTTGATCCTTTCCGGATCAAATAATAGGATAGAACCCTGTTTAGAAAAGATACTTTAGGGGCACACATCAAGGCTTTTGCTAAAAATTCCGAATCTTGCCCACAATGACAGTCTTTGGTGTATTCAAGTGAATTTTGTGCCAATAGTTTTCTACTATAAACAACACTACCAGTCCACATTCGAAAAAATCGATTGTCTGATTGTGTTATCAACGTTTCCATGCCTGTCATTGATACCTTGGGAAACCTGTATTTATCAAAATAGCGATGCAACACATCGTGGTGTTCATTCACTTGATCAAATCCGTAGCAAATGATATCTGATCTGGCTTTCAGAATATAATCTGATAAGGCTTCAACACAGTTTTCACTGATATAATCGTCTCCGTCCAAAAACAGGATGTAATCACCCCGGGCGATTGAAAGCCCCATGTTTCGGGAAGAGCTTACCCCACCATTCTCTTTTCTGATCAAATGGAAATTTTCAAT
>JAHIVS010000470.1 GCA_018816605.1 Pseudomonadota bacterium | reverse complement strand
CTTGACTTCAATGAAACAAGGCGCATTCTTCTCCCTGGCGCTCTGGATTGCCGATGCAATTTCTTTGGGCGTTTTTACCAATTGTGAAAATGCTCCGGCCCCTTCAAATATCTTATGATAGTCTATATCTCTCAGAGACGTCGCAACGGTCCTGCCCCACATGGCTTTTTGCTGCTCCTGTATCATGCCCCACTGAGCATTGTTTGCCACCATCATGGTAAGTGCCAGATTATTATGAATCGCTGTTTCCATGGGGGTGAGTCCGGGTGCAAGGCCCATGGAACCATCTCCCGTCACCAGGATGACATGGGAATCCGGGCTCGCCATCTTCGCTGCCGTGGCAAAGGCCGGCCCGGTCCCCATTTGTTCCCAGGGACCAGGATTGATAATTGCCTTAATCTTCTTGCCCTGCAAGGCCCAGCAGTTTATAGCAACTTCAAACCAGGCAGAAATATCCCCGCCATCGATTACCATAATGTCATTTTCACCCAGAGAATTCAGGGCCTCGTAACACAGCCGCAAGGGATGAACCGGTTGCGTATCTGATGTCAGAACATCCTGATAGGCTTCAACTGTCTCCTTTCTGCGCTCGCGAATACGTTCCGCCCAATCGGACTCACCCTTTACAAGGTCAGACCGGCCATTCAACGCCTGGAGAAACATCTTGATATCGCTGACCACCCGCATGTCACACAGCATGTTGTTGGAAGCCTCTCTGGCTGTAGAATTGACACTGATCATTGTTGTCTTCTGATTGAACAGTGGTGCCTCTCCGTAATTGACCGGAAAATCCAGTCTTCCACCGAGAAACAACACCACATCTGCCTCTTCCCCCACCAGTCTCGAGCAGGGGTTCTGGTGGTAATCAATCAACCCCATATTGTATTCGTGGGACATGTTGATGAGTTTGACGTGGGTCAAGGGTACAAATGTGGGGATTTTGTAGCGTGAGGAAAATATTTCAAGTTCTGATCCTGCATCACTGTACCAGACACCGGGACCGGCAATAATAGCCGGTTTTTTGGCTTTTTTCAAAATTTCTTGAATCTCATCAATGTCGGCCGGGTTGGGACACGGCTGATGAATTTTCCTGCGTGTCGGGTCAAAGGTGCGTGCACCCTCTTTGGGTTTTGCAGCAAAGGCACCGGAAAAAAGCAAATTGGTAGGAATGGAGAGCTGCACAGGACCTGTGGGGTGATTCATTGCAATATCAAACGCCTTATCTATAAACCACCCGATGCGCTGGCCATCGTTCACCTCAAGGGCATATTTGGTCATGCACTTCACAACCTCGGGCTGAGGCATTTCTTTAAAACCGGCATTGTCAAAATTATTGCTGTTGGCTGAAGCGCTGATAAAGACAACCGGGTCGCCTGCATAATAGGCTTCTGCCACTGCAGAAATATAATTGGTGAATCCACTGGGCTCACCAATGCACACCGAGACTTCCCGGGTCAACCGCGCAGTAGCTGCTGCCATAAACCCGGCTTCCATTTCATTGCGCGTTCCAATGACCTCAATGCCGTGGTCCAGACAGCCGATATAAATAGGATTGATAAACCCGCCACACAGGGCGAAAACCCTCTTAACCCCTTTATCCTTTAAAGCTTTGGCCAGCATATGACCGCCTGTAATTTTCCCGTCAAGTGTTTTGCTGATGTCAACCATGTCGATATCTCCTTCTATTTAAAATAACTGATGTGGCTAAATGTGAATGCATCGTACTTCTTAAAGATGCTTTTTGTTACATTTGTCATGTCTTCTCCAAAACGTTTTGTCTTGTCTGCGAATGCTTTTTTAAAATCATTATCTTGAAGAAGGTCAAAATCCGAAAATTCATAAGCCGTAAGATATCGATGGGTAACCTCGGTGCCAATAAATCGTCGAACACTCACAACATGAGACATCCCAACCAAAAATGGAATGTGTTCAACCTTATACCACTGATGAATGGCTTCCACTTTATCCGGGGCAACATCTTCCTCTATCAGCAATATGCCACGGGCGTTCGGGTTGGTTTTTAAATTGTCCGGAAATATTTGTTGATACACATTTCTCCTGGCACCTCGAATGTGCCTGAAAATACGATGAGTCCATGGTGAAGGATGAAGGGGCGACAATTTTGCATATGCATCACTTTTGAGGACCTCAGGGCTTTCAAGATCATACAGACTCAGGTGCTTTAGGGGGGCCTCCACGGCCGTATACCTTGTGCCGGACAAGAAACCAGGGACTGTCAGCCTTTCAGGAATATGTTCGGTATCGAGCCATTCATTGAATTCCTCTTCAATCTGTGATGTTGGTTCCATCATGACCAAAAGTAATCCGTTATTATGGGATTTCATTTTTTTATTACCTCCTAACTCGGATCTATATTATAGGCTTGAACCAATCGTAAAACACAGTTGTTCCTTTAATTTTCAAATCAAAGTGACTGCCGGCACGGATGCAGGCATCAAACAGATTCTGTCCGTGAAATCGATTGCAGGCCATGCAAAAACCAGGGTTTGACCCTTTCATGTTTATCAACTGAACCGGGATCCCATGGGAACTTGTCGCAAAATAAAGCGGCTCTGTTATTTCGGGCCGTTCTATATCAATCGTCAGCAACCGCTGTATCACTTCCAGGGATTTAGGACCCCATATTCCCAGTAAGACCCATCCTTCGGTCATATCCGTATAGTTGACATCCGTCCACTCCGGTTCCATGGAACCTGTCAGATCAAAAAGGATCGCCTCTTTAGGCTTTAAACATCCGACAAACGCCTGACCGTCCCACCTGGCCCGGCCCGGCGTCAGAGCAAGTTTTTCAACCGCTGCTCCATGCACAATCGCTTTGGGACGATGGCTTAAATCTGTAAGAGCAACTTCGTACTCCCCTCCAGATGGTTCAAAACGTGTTATTACCGGCCAACCCGACTGTTCTTCTTCCACAGGCGTTCCAGCCCAGCCAGGTAACATTATTGCTCGCGTGCGTGTAATCATATTTTCATCCTTTCACCATTGGGATCATAGAAAGGCGGTTTCACAAAACCGGCCTCAATTTCCCGGTTTTCAAGCCAGATCTTAACCGTGCCGCCTTTGCGCCAGTTTTCATTGGGCTCAACCAGTGCCATACCAATTGTTTTGTCAAGCAGCGGGCTATACCGGACAACCGTTATGTGGCCAAACCGCCGGGGGCCATCGACCACCAGGGAACCATCTTTGATCGGTGATCTGCCATTGATGCTGAACGCAATCACCTGTTGCTTGAATTCCTGAGCTTCGAGTAAATCCAACATCGGCTTGCCCACGGTTTCTGTCTTGCTGCGATCCAGCAGCCAGCCAAAGGAGGCCTCAAACAGGTTGGTGAAACCGTCCGTGTCAAGACCGGGTACCACATGACCTTTTTCAAGACGACAAATATTCATGGCCTCAAATCCGAAAGGCCGAAGACCAGATGGTTTACCAACCTCAAGAATTCGATTCCACAAAAAAGCTGCCTGGCTTGAAGGACAATTCAATTCAAGACACAATTCCCCTTCAAAACCCATGCGCATGATCCGGACCTTCACTCCGGCCATCTCAATTTGGGCCCAATTCATGAATGGCAGCCCCGTATTGGAGATATCGGCATCCGTCAGTTGAGCCAGGATCTCCCGGGACTTCGGTCCAGCAACCGTCATGCCGGCCAGGGTTTCGGTCACATTCACCACCCCTGCCTGCCACTTTTCATCACGGCTCCAACGGGCAAACCATTCCTCGGTCAGCGGCGCCCGGCCGGTTAAGGTGGTTAAAAAATAATCGTGTTCACCCACCTTAAGCACGATGCCGTCGTCGATAAGAATACCTTCCTCGTTGCAGACAGCGTGGTACATGATCTTATTTCCGTGCAGCGTCGCAACATTCCTGGTGATGATCCGGTTGATCAGCTTTTCAGCATCCGGACCGTGGACACGGAACTTGCCGATGGTAGAAACATCACAAATACCGGCTGCATTATGAATTGCCAGACTCTCGGCCTCGGGATCTCCGAAGTCTTCCGCGCGGACCCAGTCTCCCAACCGTGTCATCTTGGCGCCCTTCTCAATCTGAACATGATGAAGGGGCGTGAGCAATGGATAATCGTGGTGACCGGATGCCATGTTGGACAGGCTTATGGATGTGGCAGGCGGTCTTGGTGTGGGCAGCACCCTGGGCTTGAGTTCCTGCTTTTTTTCAGCAAGAACATGGGCAAAGTTGGCTTCACACATACCGCCTTGGCACATCCCCATTGTTGCCGTGGTGTACCGCTTGACGGTTTCAATATTTTCAAATCCTTCGGCCAGTGCAAACTCCACATCCGATTCAGTGACATCGTTGCAATAACAGACAAAGGTTTTCTTTTTGTCGTTGGTTACAATTGCCTGCCGGGGGACAGCCTTCACCGCCGGCGCCTTATCCAGAATCGCAGCCGCTTCCTGCACAATCGATTCAGCATCGATGCCCAGGTGTTTCAACGCCTTTGCCGCTGCCATTTTCCCCTGGGCTTTTATCGCTTCATGGTCTTCAAGGCCCAGAACTCTTCCGGCTGCCTGGCAGGCCGCCGGTAATTGTTCCGGCAAATGGAAATTGAATTCAGGATCAAAGACCATTTTGGCACCGCTTTGCCCCAGCAGCTTGTGTCGGGGGTAACGACCCGAAGAGGCCACAATGGTATCGCATTTAACGGTTTGCTTGTCAGAACCATCCAGGGCG
>JAHIVS010000469.1 GCA_018816605.1 Pseudomonadota bacterium | reverse complement strand
ATAAGTTTCCCCACCTCCTTTGCAACAATGGTTGATCCGAAACCGTCTCCGCAGCCGATCTCCAATACCCTGTCCATGCCCGAGAGAAGTCTTGCACAAAATTTGTAGCGGGCCGTAACAAAACTCAGTCTTATGGGATCATGAACAAGGCTGTATGAGGTATGTTTGCCGATTGTCAGGGGTTTGACCCCACTCTCCTGTTCAATGGATATCCAGAGTTTTTTTGAATCCTTCACGTTAATACCGCCTTCATCAATCTCATAAAAAATAAATAAACTCATAGTCACCGGTATAACCGAAATGATCATACAGCCATTCCCATTCCTCTTTGTCAAGAAAGGTTTCCGCAGTCAAGGCCCAGCATTGCAGGTTAAACAGTTCTTTTTCATTCCGATAGCTTTCCAGCATCACATAGGCCTGTTTTCCGACCCTTTCAATCTCCTGGAGCGCTGTCTTCAAATCAAATAACCGCAGGTTATGAAGTGTTCCAAGGGATATCACAAGATCAAAGGCGTTGTCATCAAATGGATAGGGGTCCTGTGCCCTGTGTAGGGAAAGAAACGGCCGGATCTCCTGTTTGGACCCGTCTATACCATGCTGGGAAATATCAAATCCAATGACCTGTAACCCCGGCTCAAGCAAGAGCATTTCATAGAGCAGATATCCTTTTCCGCAGCCGACATCCAATACGGTTGCGCCAGGTCCAAGACCGTATTGTTCGATTAATGCCCGGGCAACCGGTTTCCATCTTCCCGGCATGTAGCGATACCCCCCGTACCCGTAGCAGCGGTCGCCATCCCAATAGGCCTTCCCATATTGTTTTGCAATTTTCATGCAATAAACTTTCTGGTTCATCATGCGCCCAAGAAAATCACGCCGGGTAGATTCATGTAATGGTGTAACGATGTTGAGTAATTTGCCCATAATTGTTGAATGCCTATCCGTCATTATCCTGCAAAAAACAAACGCACTTATTGCTCTAGAAGTTGCCTCATGGTTGCAACGACCCCCCCAGGACTTATCCCCAGGCGCTGCATAATTTCAGCCTGGGATCCATAAAAATCCGGAAAAATGTCCGGAATACCAATGCGCTTAAATTTTTTAACCCGGTTAAAATTTGCCTCTGCCAGGCATTCGGCAACCGCACTCCCCAGACCGCCATTGAGCATATTTTCTTCAATGGTAACAATTGCGGCCACTTCCTGGCAGAGGTCCAGTAATTGCACGTGATCAAGGGGTTTCACGGTATGCAGATGGAGGATGCCCGCATCAATTCCGCTTTCTTTCAATTGTTGAGCCGCCAGGACTGCAATTTGAAGGGTAATCCCCGTGGTAACCAACAAAGCATCACACCCTGTTTTATAATGAATTCCTTTGCCTATCTCAAACCCATATTCTTCTTTGGAAACGATTGGATCGTAGCCCTTGGCCAACCGAATATAAATCGGACCGGGATAATCCAGGGTTTGCGGCATGAAGCGCGCCATTTCATCCGCATCGGCAGGGCAGACAATGGTCATATTGGGCAGGGTCCGCATCAGGGATATATCTTCAAGGGCAAGGTGGGTGGAACCTAACGGGGCATACACCAGGCCGCCGCCATTGCCGATCATTCGAACCGGGACGTTGTGCATACAAACATCCACGGCTATTTGTTCAAACGCCCGGCGGCTGATAAAGGTGGCAATGGTATTCACGTAAGTCACCTTACCCTCCAGGGCAAGTCCGGCCGCCATGCCGATTACATGGGCCTCACTGATGCCTTCCATAAAAAAACGCTCGGGTATCTCTTGTCTGAATTCTTTAAGGGTTTCAAACCCCAGATCCGAACCGATGAAAAAAACACGCTTGTCAATTTTGGCCAGTTCAAATATTTTTTGCAGACACATTTTTCTCATAAATTTTATCCAAGTGCGCCCATGAGTTGGGTTATCATTTCAGAATCAATATGGCTTTTGTGGTGCCATGCCAGGTTGTTCTCGGCAAATCCGACTCCCTTGCCCTTAATCGTATGGCAAATAATGGCCGAGGGTTTGCCTTTCTTTAGGGGAAGGTGTTTTAGTGCTTCTGTCAATCCCGTTACATCATGCCCGTTGATTTCAATGACACCAAATCCGAAGCTTTGCCATTTATCGGCAAAGGGTTCCAGTTCCTGGACATAACTTGTGGTATCGTAGGATTGGTATTTATTATAATCCACCAGAACCGTCAAATTTTCCAGAGCATATTTTCCGGCCCCCATGGCAGCCTCCCACAATGACCCCTCGTTGCATTCCCCATCTCCCACAATGACAAAAACCCTGGCCCCTGATTTCTCGTACCCGGCATTTACGGCCATACCGACACCAATGGATAACCCATGGCCAAGACTGCCCGTGGAGGCCTCGACCCCCGGTATTTTGGTGGCATCGGGATGACCGCCGAGAAGAGCGCCGTCCTGGCAGAAATGGTGAAGGGCTTGTTCCGGAAAAAACCCTTTTTCTGCCAGCATTACATACAATGCCAGGCACCCATGCCCCTTGCTCAGAATACATCGGTCCCGCCCCGGCCAGGAAGGCGCAGCAGCATCAAACTTCAGAATTTTGTCATAAAGGACCCGGAGGATCTCAACCAGGGAAAAAGAAGCACCGAGATGCCCCCTTCTGCCATGCTCAAGTGCGGTGATTATCTTTTTACGAAGTTCAATGGAACGTGGGTCAAGGACCGCGGCCATGGACCGATTATGAAATGTAAGTGCTGAGTTTTTCATAATTTAATTTTCTTTCTGAGAAAAATGTTTTGGCTAAATTCAGCTGTTTCAAAAGCGTGTCATTGTAAAACGTATCCTTCCCATATGCAAAAAGACGGCGGGCCTGTTCCCTGTATAGAAACTCATTTAGTATGATAAGGCACCATTTCAGGAGAAACAAAGGATAGAATGCCATGATTCGGACAGAAAGGGATCTTCCCCCCTCAAACATCACCAAGGCTTTCTGGCAGAAATATGCCTTCATCTCATCGGTTAACCCCATTCCCGGGTGAAGAATAAAATCACAAATCAGTTTGGCAGGGTCATCCCATCCGAAATATTCAAAATCAAGGAAAAAAAGTTTCCCGTCTTCCCTTTCAACTGCGTTGTGAAATCCAAAATCCGATGGACTCAGGGTTCTTTTTTCCGGGCCAATTGAATCCGCCATGGAAAGATCATGGTGCCGAAAGATACCGGCACAATGATCAACAGCCAAATTCAATTCCGGGCGAACATCGGTCTGGAGAAATTCATCAAGCGCATCGCCCGGAAGATGGGTGTGGGGAGTATTCTGAAGTATTGCAAACCGCTCTTTAATATTTCCAACAATCTGGTTGGCTGAAAAAAAAGCCTCCGAGGCCCTTGGCAATGTTGAAAGAGAGCCAATCTTAAAGCCGATGGTCCTTAGCTTTTTCAAAAAAAAGATCGCCTGATCTATATGAAACCGGCAAATGGGTGAAACGGGGCTGCCCGGAATATAATCCAAAACCGCGAGGCTTGCTTGCCGGTCATCTGCGATCAAACAAGGAATGCAGTCTACATTATGCGCCTGCAAAAGCCTAATCGCCGTTATCTCTGTTGTCATTCGGTCCCGATGGTCATATGGAGACAAAAAATATTGTTTGGTCACAAATAGGCGGTCATCCTCTGTTTGAACCTTTAAAACCCTGCTGTTCCGTCCGCCATTGAGTAAAGTTTTTTTTTTTACTTTTGACCCGAGCATATTGCAAAGAATTTCATCTATTGTCTTCACGGGAAAATCCTTCACCACCATGCACAAAAAAAGATATTTCTGCCCAGGAAGCAAAAACATTTAATGGCGGCGGGGCAGCACTGGCATTCCTTTGGAAAAGAATTTTTGTCACAGAATTGTCAAGGGATTTGTCCAACAATACCTCCTCTAGATCGTCGATAAAAAAATCACAGGCCAGTTTGTTGATACGATCAATTTTATCCGCTCTGGTTGCCTCAAAAAATACATCTTCCGTGGAAAAGCCCTTCATTGTCTGATCAAAAAGCCTGTGCGCATGCATCCACGCCAGGGCTGCCTGTCTCAAATTGGTTTTGGTCGGATCAAAATTTGCAAATTCAGTTTTATGGCTGATGACGACGACCCTATCTTTCACGGCCCGACTTATCTGGATAAAATCCCTTACCCCGCCAATCAGTTCAGCACGCTTCATTTCAGGGCCATAAACCCTTCCCTGTAATTTTTGCCATGCAATATCATCATGCCAAAGAAGGATATTATCCCGAATTGCTTTTTTATCAACAGGGGTTTTGGGACCAATAACACCAGAAGATAATCCCTCATTATAAAACAGGGTATTATAACAGGCAATGGTGTTGTCAAAATCAATACCGATAAGTCTATTCACAAAGCACCATCAAATAAAATTCACATGGGCACCCGGATGGTGCAGATCATATAAATACGAATTAATTTCATCCATCCGACAATTGCTTCGGCACTTGGAACAATCCATCACATTCTTGATATACTCATAATTCTGCCGTCGTTTCTCACCTTCCCATATTTCCTGAAAGCTGGAATCGTTGATATTGCCGTAACAAAATTTTTCTTCCCCGAGAAAAGAGCTGCAGCCGTATACATCGCCCAAGGCCGTGATGTGGGCGTAAAGAAAGGGAATTGCCCGGCAATAATCATATTGGCGCTTTTGTGATATTTTTTTCATGGTTGATTCCCTCCAGATAAAAGAGAACCTCTCAGAACTCAAGTCCGACTTTATCAATTTTTCTTTATCAAAGAGATGATAATCAAGTTCTCCATAGCGGTCTGTCGAGCTCAATCCATGTTGGGAATACGGTTTTACAACCAAATAGTCCAAGCCGATATCATCCCTGCAAATTTTGGCCAGGGTTTCAACTTCACCTGCATTTTCAGGAAGCAAAAGTATCTGTGCCCCCAGAGTGCAATTTATTTTGTGTTTATTTTTCCAATACACCGCATATTTCAGATTTTGGATAACCTTTCCGAAATCACTTTTTTGGGCATGGTGAATTTTTGCATAATTTTCTTTGGTGCCTGCTGCAATACTTGCCTTAAACCAGGTGATATGGTGGAGAGATCGTTCTGTAAATTTTTTATCCATAAGGGTGGCATTACTGGCAAAGGCAACATCTATCCCTGCCCCATGGATTAATTTTGTGATAGGAATGATGTCTTGATTGAGCAGGGGTTCCCCTTCACCCGAACAAAGGATGCTTTTTACCCCCAAACCGGCTATTTCGGGAATAATCTGCTGCAACCTGCCCAATGAAAGAACCCTTTTTTGATACCCAATGTAATCAAAGGCACAAAAAGAACACCGATGGTTGCACACACCGGACGGAGAAAGTTCCAGGTAGATCGGGTAAATTTTCTTTAATTTTTCCCAGTCATTTCCAGCCCCAAGCCATTGACTGACTCTGGTTGGATGAAACATCAATTTGTGACTGTCAATTCCGAACCTGTCTGACATGATTCTTCTGCCCATATGCTTTGATTATATTGATTCTCTGGCCACACAAGCGGACCATAATTGCGGAACGGTTTTAGCATGGTCGCCTCTAATATAAAAGCTTTCTCCCCCATCTGCAATGGTTCGCGACAACATGGTTTTCCAGGGCCTGAAATAATACCGCGGATCTGTACGGCACGGTTCAGCCGAACAATCTTCCGGAAGTCTGGCAAGATCACAGACCAGGGTGGTGAATTGCGAGATTTCTCTATCCTCCCTGGCAGCAGCATTCCTCACCATGGCAAGGGCTTTCAGATAAACCTCTGGAGCCATGACGGCTGAACCAAAATTCATCACAACACCACCGGACAAACGATCAAGCACCTGGGTAAAGATAAGAAAATCCCGATAACTGGTGTCTCCCAGTGCAGCCCCATTACAATTGGGGTGTTCATGAATAATATCATAACCAACCCCTATATGGACGGTAATGGGAATACCCAAACGATATCCCGCTGCCAGTATACTAATATCCTTATGGGGAAACCCTTCTTCTTCAATCACCTTACCCACCGATTCCCCAAACCCCAGCCCCCCACGGGAGCCTTGGATAATAATTTCATTGATCCGCCCGGTTTCCTGCCAGAGACCAAAATCACCCTTTTTTATATAATGGGCAACACTTTCTGTTGTTGCGCCGACTGCAGCGAACTCAAAATCATGGATAGCACCTGCACCGTTTACAGCTATACAACTGATCAACCCTTTCTCCATCAAACTGATGAGATAGGGTTGAACACCGGCCCGTAAAACATGGGCTCCCATCATCAGCACCACGGCGCTGCCACCATGAACAGCTCTATGTATTCGATCCGCCACAACATGAAATTCTTTTTGTTCACAATCAACAGGCACTAAAGAATGGATATTATCAAGGGATAGATCATGCTGCCGTTCATTCAATGGCCTAAGCGCCAAAAGAGACCTGTCAAATTGCGGATATTTTGAAGGCATTCAAAAATCCAATCATTTTAAAAGAGAGGTGATATGTTTTTTTATTGCCAATTTTTGAATCGACTTCTGATTACCAATGACACGCACCGCCTCTGCACCCACCACGTTGCCCAGAAAACCGATAATTTCGGAATCAACGCCAATATATGCTGCCAGGGACGCAATCGAAAAAAAAGTATCCCCTGCACCCACCCGATCCACTACATCCTGGGCAAAGGCGGGAACAGTAACAATACTCCCGGGCTGATACACAAGACATCCTCTCCGCCCAAGGGTGACGACAAATTTTTGACATCCTAACCGCTTGGCAGCCTTTTCCACCAGCACCCGTTCATTAACGGCTTTACTGCGATAGGCAAGGTTCAACTCATGAAGGGCCAGACAAACGAAATCAGCTCGCTGATACCGGTTAATCGTATGAAATCCTCTATTGCCGGCATTGGCCTGGGTATTAACGGCCAGAAAAGGCGCATGGGCCTCCAGGGTTTTTACCATTCGGTCGCTGATGGCCCCATGCCCGAAATCAGCGGCAATCACCAGGTCATAATTGGGAAGCTGGTCCGCCAGCCAGTTGCATATCTGCGCATCTTCATCTTCTGGAAGCCCTGAATCATCCATGACATAAACTTCCAGCATTTTATTAAAAGAATACCCATCAACAAAGCGCTTTTTAAGCGTAGTCGGTGCTCCTTTGTGTGTAAAAAAAAACGGGTTTACATTGTCCTCCAGCTGTATCCTGATAAATTCTTCATGCCGTTCAGACTCCCCTAAAAGGGTCGTCAGCTGAACAATATCCACAAACCCGGCAAGGTGGTTGGCAACAGCAAGAACCCCACCGGCAAAAAGATCCTTGGAATGATACTGCAAGGCAAGCGTCGGGTCTTTCGAAGAAATACCCAAGGCACTGCAATATTGATATTCGTCCAAGATCGTATCCCCGATTACCAATACTTTTATCGAGGCCATTGAATCCATTATAGTGAATATTTTATCCGGCTGATACCGTTCCCTGAAAATTTCAAGATATTCCTGGGTCTCTTTAGGGAAGGAAGACATATAGCGATTGATGAGATTGCTCGAACTAAAAATGATATCATCTGCAAAAACTATTTGAGCACCGATGGTTCTGGCAACTTCGACCTCCCGACCAATCTTGCCGGTCATATCAGAGGCCATGTCCTTGAATTCGGCACCTTTCACATAAAAATCCGGTTTTAAAACACGGAGGGTTTCTTCTGCAGTGGCCCATTTGTTGATAGCGACAAAATCTACACAGCCCAGGGAAGCAATACCCTCAGCTCTCAACTTCTCGTCAAAGGCCGGCCTGTGGGGTCCTTTATCGACAAACTGGTCCGGTGTCACTGTAACAACCAACACATCCCCAAAGGTACCTGCCTGCCGAAGATAACGGATATGACCGATATGGAGCAGATCAAAAACACCATGGCAATGGACAATTTTTTTCCCTGCCAGTTTCAACGCCTTTATTTCATCACTCAATTGCGCCAGTTCTTTGATTTTCATAGGTATCCTCTGATGGGAAACTGCCACAGATCTATTGGGAAAAAACAACCTTTCTGTTTTTTTTGCATATGGCTCCGCCCCTTTATTTACATAGCCGTAAAAGCAGGCTTTTTGACTTGCATGCAATTATACCATAAACAACACACCCACCAACCTGAAGCCGGTGGGTGCATACTCACGGACTGAAGTATTCTGCCTCATTTATTGTTCATGACCCGTTCAAACAACTCAAAATCAAGCGCTGAATCAATATCCAAAGAACGTTCCCGTTGCATCACATAACCAGAAGTTGCCTCTGAATAGAATGATTGGTTTATCATAAACCATTCGACTTCTGCCATGTAAATTGCACCATTGGGCATATATACCAAAGGAAGATCCTGCCTTCGCTTTTTCAGATATTTTCCGCCAAGAATTGGCTCAAGTTTGTTCTTGGGTCCTAATTTAAACATCCAATAAGGGCTTTTATCCGGCTCGGTCACAGATACCACTGACTTGGAATTTGAGGTTATACACAGGGAGATACACCCATCGATATCCTCTCCAGCGGTCAAAGGAGAGGTCGGCTGCAGCAGCATTACATAGTCATACCCCTCAATTTCATTGAGTGCATGTAAGATGGCATCTGAAGAAGAGCTCTCATCCCGGGCCAATTCTGCTGGGCGGACAAAGGGCGCTTCACATCCGAAACTTTTGGCGACTTT
>JAHIVS010000468.1 GCA_018816605.1 Pseudomonadota bacterium | reverse complement strand
TGATCATAGCCGTCCACCTGCAATGCCCCCTCCCCATGGGCCTGGAAGGAAAAGTATCCCAGGTTGCATCCCAGGTCGGCCACGGTTCGGTCCTTAAAATCGATACCGGAAGGGGCGGCCAGTCCATCTTCCATGTGGCCGATTCCGGGGAAAACAATGTCCCCTTCCCTGTCCGTGACCGCACGCCAGACCCGTTGGGGCCCAAGTTTCTCAAGGCTTGTGACAAAGGTTTGAATCTCTGGGCTCATTTGGATTCCCTGGAATCTGAATTCGTGGAATCTGAATTTCTAAAAGAGGTGATCATTTCGTGGAAGAGGCCTTGTCGGGCCATGAGTTCATCAAAACTGCCGGTTTCCTTGAGCTGACCCTGGTCCATGACCGCAATCCGGTCAAACTGGTTGATCTGCTCCAGGTTATGCTCCACGGCAATAATGGTATGACTTCCCTTCAGGCGGTCATAAAGTTGTGCCACCCGGGCCCGGGAATGATGATCCAGCCCGGACCCCACTTCGTCCAGGATAAGAATCCGGGGCTGCTTTAACAGGATTGCCGCCAAAGCCAGCCGCTGCCGTTGCCCCCCGGAAAGTCGCTCTCCCTTTGAGCCGATCCGATATTGAAGGCCGGCACTGACCGTTGTTTCCAACAGATCATGGGCCATGAGCATCGGGATGATTCGGGGCAGCCATGCCATGGTGGCCGTGGTGTCCTTGGCCCGAAGCTGCCCGCCCAGAATGTTTTCCAAAAGTGTGTGCCCGGGAAAGAAAGGGGTTTGATCCCCATCCTCAAAAGAATCCAGGTGGTCGGCCAATTCCAAAGAGGCTTCTTTTCGAATCACCCGGCGCATCTGGACAAGCTCCTGGCTTAAGGGGATTAAAAATGCGTCGTCCAGGGTTCTGTTCAGCCCGAACAACAGAAGATCCGGATAGAGCCCTGCCTGTTGGATGGCCAGAATCATATCATCCAGTGGCGGATCATTTGCAGGATCCAGGGCGTGCAGGGGATAAAGCAGGTTATCCTGGAGGGTGCCGTCAAACATATAGGGCGCCTGGGAGACCACCCCCATGGATGCGGCCATCTCATGGTTTGTCAGGTTTTTCATATCCTGTCCGTCTGCCAGAATATGGCCGCCGTAGTTGCGGATTTTTCCGGCCAGGCACCGCAGCAGCATGCTTTTACCGCTGCCGGACCGGCCCACCAGAACCGTCAATTTCCCGGGTTCAATGGTCAGTGAAATATCGTCCAGTATCCGAGTGCCCTTGCCCGTATCCAGGGACAGGGATTGGATGTGGAATTTCCCCTTGAGCTGAGGCCCGGATCGGACCTTGGTTGCCACCTGGGCCGGGGGATGATCAAAAAAATCCTGGACCCGTTGGTATTGAACCGATGCATCCTGCTGGACCTGGAGATGGTTCATCAATTCTGTCCAGGGTGAAAACATCAATGCCTGGGCCGACAGGAATGCCAACAATTCTCCCATGTTCAGCTGACCCTTGATGGCATAGATCCCCCCCCCCAGAAGAAAGAAAAACGGGCTCAGACTGATAAAAAAATTGTTGGTGATTTTGCCCCACAGTTTAAACATCCTCCATCGGATTCTGGCCCGGCGCAATTGATGGGTCAGGGTGGAAAAAATTTTGCCTTCCATGGCATAGCCGGAATGGGCCTGGATATCCTCAATTCCGGAAAAGGTTTCTGCGATTTTCCCGCCCAGGGTTTGTCCCAACTTTAACCGCTCCCGGTTGGACTGGTTGGCCATTTTCTGAATTTTGGGCAGCAGGAGAAGGGCCATGGGGTATACCACCATGGACAGCAGGGCCAGCAACGGGTTGATGCTGGCAAGATATCCGGTCATGGCCAAAAGGGTGAGAATATTGGTCAGGGGGAGTGCCCAGGCACTTCCCAGGTAATCCCCCACCGGCCCCAGGTAGTTGACCAGGGGGGTGACAATCTCTCCGGGCCGGTGATTCAAATAGAATTTCCAGGGCAGGGTCAATGCGTGGTTAAAAAAATCATTGCGCATCTTCATTAAAATCCGCTCCCCCAGGATATTTTGCAGAAAAAGTATCCCGTATTTGAGCAATAACCCGGCCAGGGCGCTGATGAAAAAGCCTGCGCAGTATAAGTAGAGAGAATCAAGCTGTTTTTTCTGGATGGCCTCATTGACAATCAGCCGTTGAAACTCAATGGGCAGAACCCGGACAACCGACCCCAAAAGGCTTGCCGCCACAATGCCGAACTGAATCCCTTTTCCGCCTTTTAAATACCAGAAACTTAAGGGACGCCGGGTGATGGGGATTTTATTTTTGTCCATGCAGTCCCTTTAAAAATTTAATATTGATGAAAAATGCATCCCACACCCTGTTTTCTTCGTGTCCCTGGGGGGGATGGACAATCTTGTCATGACAGAGAAACCCCTGGCTTAAAAGCCAGGCTTCAATCTCATCTGCTCTGGCCTGCCCTTTATACCGTTCCTGCTGGGACAATTCAATCACTATCCCCTGGATCTGTTGTAAAAAGGTGGTACACCCTTTAAGCGCTTCCTTTTCACTTCCCTGTACATCCAGTTTGACCACCCCGGGAGGGGTGTGAAGTATTTCATCCACCCGAACCTGGGAGACCCGGATGGTTTCTTCGATCTGAATTCTGGAACCATGAATGGATCTTAACAAAGGGGTATGGGGCAACACCGATGAAAAGGGATTTCCTTTTCGGATATGAAACTTGATATTTTTTTTGCTTGCCCCCAGGACCCGGGCGTGGACCGTAAGTTTTCCCGGCCCGGCCCCATAGTTTTTTGCAAGTTTTCTGGCCCGGTGGGGAATGGGCTCAAAGGCGATGATCTCTTTGTCGGGAAACAGGGTGTGGCAATCTTGTATGAATTCTCCCTTATAAGCCCCACCATCCACCCAGGGGGAGGGCATTGCGGAAAACAATTTTTGATGCTTTTTTAGCAATATTGATAATGGCCTGTCCATACCCGTTCCCATAAATTTTGCAACGCCCAAAAAAGTGAATTAAAATCAGGACTATAAGGGGCTTTCCTAGGTCCTGTCAACAAGAAGCGAAATCCCCAATTCCCGGGAAGACTTGCTTTATTCAATGGTTCGGTTAAATTGGCAGAGGTAAACTTCGTCCGGACAAATCCGCATCATCAAGGTCATACTTGACGGAATAAGGTTGATGATCTTTACGCTTCGTCTAAAGGCTTCCGCATCTTCCGACAGCCCAAAAAAAAACCATCCAGCCAAGCAGTCCCAAAACAATAAATGTAACCTTTTCCGATTTCATTGCATCTCCCCCGGTTGTTGGTTTCAATCATAATAAATTACATGGTGTTTGGGCCGCCTGTATAAGGATATGTCACTTCAAATTTCCTCCTTGTTTCAATTTTATCTGGCGGGAAACTCTCTTTTCCGCATGACATTTTTCAAAATAGTATTAACACATACAATGAAAAGAGAAACCGTAAAATACAAATCCCGCACAGGGATATTCAATAACAACTATAACCAATTAAAGCATACAGCAACTAACATGCCAGAGAGGGAAAAGGCTGAATAGCTGTGTGGAACGTGAAGGTTTCACTTTGCATTATCCATGGAAGTGCCAACAAAACTGGCCAAATGATTTGGTTTGACGAACCGTTGCCAATATGGTTGCCGATTGATCTGGCGGGGTGAAAAAAATAATTATGGGACGCAGATGAACGCAGATAACCCCCCGGGCTTCTTAATATTTTCCGCCCCTTTAAATCCGGCCTTGGGGGTGAGAAGTCATAGACAATATAATCGCCCTTGATATCTGAATTTTCCAGTCTCAAAACAGAAATTTTTTCTGTCCAGAATGGTCAAACTTAACACTTTAAAGTCCGGTGGAGGTCAAGAATGGGGTTGCTCTATCCTTGAACGGAGCTTGTGACCTCGCCCAGAGCCGTTCTAACAGTTTTTGCCAGGTTTTCTTTAGAGAATGGTTTTTGAATGAAATGCATCCCTTTGTCAAGCACACCATGATGGGCAATGGTATCAGCGGTATATCCGGACATGAAGACGTACTTGAGGGCCGGGCAGCGGGATTTCAGACGATTTACCAATTCAAGCCCGTTCATTTCGGGCATGATCACGTCCGTCAGGAGCAGGTGAATTTTCCCCGCATGTTCCTTAACCCGATTAATTGCCCCTTTTGGACGGTTTTCGGTTAACACGATATAGCCCAACTCTTTAAGGATTCTTTCGGCGAGTTTCAGGATTGATGGGTCATCCTCCACCACCATGATCGTTTCACCATGACCTGACGGGATATCTTCTGTGTTATGCCGCTGGATATCAATCGCATTGTCTTCATGTTGAGGCAGGTATATTCTGATGGTCGTCCCTGTGCCGGGTTCGCTATAGACGTTGATGAACCCTTTGTTTTGCTTGACAATGCCGTAGACCGTTGACAATCCAAGTCCAGTGCCTTTATCCACATCCTTTGTGGTGAAAAACGGTTCGAATATATTATTCAGTATTTCTTTATCCATGCCGCAGCCATTGTCGCTTACGGCCAGCATGATAAACTCGCCTGGAATAAAACCATGGTGATCGGCACAATAAGCGGTGTCAAAAGTCGCCTTTTTTGTTTCAATGGTGATCTTGCCGACTCCACTAATGGCGTCCCTGGCGTTGATGCACAGGTTCGCCAAAATCTGGTCAATCTGGGAGGGGTCCATCTTTACGGACGAAAGGTTTGCTCCCGGTACCCAGGCAAGCGTAATATCCTCACCGATGAGGCGCCGGACCATTTTCAGCATGCTCTCCACATTTTCATTCAAGTTGAGCACCTTGGGGGCGATTGTCTGCTTGCGGGCAAAGGCTAACAATTGCCGGGTAATGTCTGTTGCACGTTTTGCCGCTTTGAGAACTTCATTCAGGTCATCACGCAAGGGATCGGCCAGGTCCATCTTATCCATAGCCAGTTCTGTGTAGCCCATAATCACACTGAGTGCATTGTTGTAATCATGCGCCACCCCGCCTGCGAGACGTCCGACAAATTCCATCTTCTGGGCCTGGCGAAGCTGTTCTTCAATTGAGGCCTTTTCCGCCTCATTCTGTTTTTGACGTGTAATATCTTTATCAACACCGCGATACCCCTTAAGTTCTTTATCCCCATCAAAGATCGGGACGCCGTTTGTGAGCGAACAAACTTTAGTTCCATCCTTGGCAAGGTACCAATTTTCAAAATGGTTAATGGGTAAGGATCTCGAAGCAGTTTTAAAGAAAGAAGTTTTGCGTTTAGCGCCTTCTTCCCCTGGCATTAAATCAAAGGGTGTTTTTCCTATCAACTCATGGGAATCATACCCAAGAATATTTTTTACCGTATCGGAAACAAATGTGTAACGGCCTTTCTTGTCAACTTCCCAAATCCAATCTGCCATACTGTAGGATATATCTCGGAAACGGTTTTCGCTCTCCCGCAACCGCTCCTCCGCCTGCTTTCGGTCACCGATATCGCGAATATTACATTGGACCAGCTTTGCCCTGTCGACCATATATATGTCAGCTGTGATATCCTGCCCGGTCCTGGTTTTTAACGGAACATCTTCGTAATTAAGAATGCCGTTTATATCCAAGGCGTTCATTATCGCCGGGAAATCACTTATATTGATCGGGACACCGATATCCTGCAGCATTTTCCCGATGCTCTCCTCTTCGGAATAACCCAACATTTCCGCAGTAGCCTGATTCGCACGGACTATATGTCCTTTCCCTTTCTCGAGAAGGACTATTCCATCGCTTGCGGTCTCAAAAATGCGCCTATAGCGCGCTTCAGACTCTGTCAACAGCTTTTCCAATCGCTTGCGCTCGGTAATGTCCTCAATGGCCAGGAGGATGATCCGTTCCATGCCCAACGCTCGCTCAATCTGCCGGGCATTCAACAGCATTGTGCGCCTGCCGATGGTGGCAAAATCGTGCTCAACCTCATAATTGTCAAAGCTGGTTTTTTCGGGAAGGATGGTTTCTAAAAGTTCCCGAAGCTTG
>JAHIVS010000467.1 GCA_018816605.1 Pseudomonadota bacterium | reverse complement strand
GCCCCAGGGCCGATTCGAGTTTGGGCATTAACTCCGCCAAAAGTTCGTCCTCGTATTTCATGGTAGTTCCTCTAAGGTTATGATTCTAATTATTCCGGGAATGTCCTATAATCTCTGAATCGGTTTTTATGAAAAAGCCCTATCTGATGAGAAACAGGCTCAGGGCCGGCCAGTAGGTGATGATGAGAACGGATAATAAAAGGACCAGCATAAAGGGGATGGTGGCCCGGTAGATTTCCACGATGGGTTTGTTGAACCGGTAGCTTGCGATGAACAGGTTCATGCCCACAGGGGGTGTGAAATATCCGATCTGCATGTTGGCCAGAAAAATGATCCCCAGATGCACCGGGTGAACCCCGTATTCAAGGGCCACCGGGAGCATGAGCGGCACCATGATAATGATGGCAGAAAAAATATCCAGCATGGCACCCAGGATGAGAAGGAAAATATTGAGCAGGATCAAAAAGACAAGCTTGCTGCTCACAAAGGCCTGGCATGCGGCAAATAATTTGGTGGGAACCTGGGCATCAATGAGAAAATTGGTCAAGGCCAGGGAAACCCCGAGAATCAGCAAGATCCCCCCCACCATGACCATGGATTCCCGGATAATATCGGCCAGCTGGGCCAATTTGATTTCTCTGTAAATAAAAACTTCCACCACCAGGACGTACATGGCTGTGACCGCCGCCGCCTCGGACACGGCAAAATATCCTGAATAGATCCCTGAAAATACAAAAATCGGCAGGGGGATTTCCCAGGCAGCAGCGCGGATGGCAGCAAAGGCATTGGCCCATGAAAATTTTATCAAAGGGATGGGGTTCTTTTTGTTGACCCAGATGCTCCATAAAGAGAGCATGAAAATCATGAGAATGGCCGGAAAAATACCGGCAATAAACAGCTCCTCAATGGAGATCTCAATCCCGGCACTCATCTGCTGGGCAATGATTCCATAGAGAATCAGGGGGAGGGATGGCGGCAAAAGCAACCCGAGGCTCCCCGAGGTGGTCACCAGCCCCAGGCTGAAATTGTCCTGGTATCCGGCCTGTTTCAGAGCCGGATACAGCAGGGCGCCCATGGCCACGATGGTGACACCCGATGCTCCGGTAAATGCGGTGAAAAGGGCGCAGACCACAAAGGCCACAATGGCCAGCCCTCCGGGCATCCATCCCAGAAAAGCCTGGGTCAGCCGGACCAGGCGATGGGAAGTTTTGCTTTCTCCCAGAAGATAACCGGCAAAGGTGAACAAAGGAAGGGCCAGAAGGATGGGGGTGTCGGCTATCCGGTACAATTCAATGGCCAGGACGGACAGATCGATTTCCGCCATATAGAATCCTGCCATGGCCGCCGCAATGATGATGGTAAAGAGCGGTGCCCCCAAAAGGGCAATGAGGATGAGGATGCCGACAAATAGATAAATCATGGTTTTTTTGTAAGATGAGGGATAAAAAATTTGATTGAAAAAAGGGTATACCGGAGACTGATCACCGCAAAGGCAACGGGAATGATGGATTCGCATACCCAGGCCGGTACAGTGGCAAAGGCAATGAGGTTGTCGGCCATTTCCATCCGTACAAAGCCCAGGCTGAACCAGGCCATGAGGGCCGTGACAACGGCTGCAAACACATGGACCAGAAAACCGGTGACCCGTTTAATCCGGGATGGCAGATACCGGGAAATGACGTCGATACTGATGTGGTTATCGGTTCTGCTGGCGACCATGGCGCCGATGAGCCCGATCCAGAGCACCAGGACCCTGACCAGGGAATCCCCCCAGACAATGCCCGAATCAAAAAAATTTCTCAGGAAGATCTGGAGAACAGCCACGGCAATCATGATCAGCAGGAGACTTACCAGGATGAAGTCTTCAAGTTTCCCAACCACCCGGGCAAGGGTGTTCCCCACCTGGGGCTTATTTTGCACCGGGTGCTCCCTTGGCACGAAAGTCTTTTAAGAGGCTGTCCAGTCGCTCCCCGGCATCCTTTGGCAGGATGCCGGAATTGATCATTTCCCGGGATGCATTCTCCGCTGTTTGAAGCCATTGGTCCTGAACAGGCTTGCCCGGTGTGATAAATTCAATCCCCTGGTTTTTTAATGCGGCAATTGCCTTGCCGTCATCTTCCCGGTTTTGAAGGTCAATTTGATGAAAGGCCCGGGTCATGATCCGGGTAACGATTTCCTGGTCCTGGAGGGGCAGTTTTAAAAACTGATCTTTGTCCATGGCCAGAACTGCGTAGAGATAAATCAAGGGGATATTGGTGACATATTTAATCTGGGTGTGCCACTGGAGAACAATAGCGCCGACCGGAGAGGTGGCCACCGTGTCAATGAGACCCGATTGCAGGCTGGTCCGTACGTCTGCGATGGGCAGAGGAATCGGGGAAACCCCGAAGGAGGCAATGGCGTCCTGGGAAAGTTTGTCATTGTCCGGAATCCAGACCTTTTGTTTCTGGAGCTCCTGGACCGTTGCAATGGGCTCCTTGGACATGATATAGGCAAATCCGCCGCCGCTGATACCGAAGGTGACAAACCCGGCCTTGTCCAATCCTTCGGCAATGAAGGAATCCATGTGCTGCCGGACATAATCCACCTCTTCCAGGCTTTTAAATTTCATGGGCTGGGCGTAGATCTGGTTTGCCGGAAAATAACTTGACAGGCTGCCTGCCACAATAGCGCCGCCCTGGAGCTGGCCGATGCGGATTTTGCGAAGAACAGCCTTGTCATTGCCCATGACCCCGCCGGGATAAAATTTGAAAAGGACCCGGTTTTGGGTTTGTATTGCAACCTCTGTGGCACCTTCCCGCATTTTTTCCATCCACATGGAGCCTTCAGGGGATATGGTGGCTATCTTAAAAGTGGCGGTATATCCTGGCACAGAACTTATACATAAAAATAAAAGGATCAGAATAAAGTATCTTATAAATGTCATTGGTTTCTCCACATCATCAATTCAACGGATCCGGCAGGAAATTAAAAATAATCATCTGCGCCATCCAGCAGCTGCTGGGCCTGCTTTTGGGCATAGGTGTTCACCAGGATGTAGCCGGGGACGGCAGGGTCTGTATTCAAGACCTCCTTGAGCAGCCTGTCATGCAGCTTCCGGTCAAATATCATCCGTGCATAGAGTTTTGCAAACATGACCTTGACCATGAGGTTTTTTCCGTGGGACAGGTCCATGGCGCGCTCAAAATAGGCTTTTCCCTGTTCCGGGTTTCCCCCCAAAGCCTGTGGCAGAAAGCAGGCCAGGGTTCCAAGGTATAAAAACGCGGCACCGTCTTTATAGGTTTCATCCACCAGGGTCACTCTGAGCATGATGGTTTCAATTCGTGAAATATCAGCCAGGGCATTGAAATCATGGGTATTGGCCATTATCCAGCTGGCCCAGGCATTTCCCAGGGCAAACAGATAGGGCAGATCCTTTTTGCCCATGGCGGCGACAAGGGCCTGAAATTTTTCATGGGATTTTTCTTTTAAACCGCAGGCATCCTTTCTGGAAATGCACATGGCCTGGTCTGCATAGGTTAAGGCCTTGGTTGCTATCCTGCGGGAGCGTTGGGCATCTGTGACAAAGACATCTGCATAGGCCGTATACAGCTGGGAGGCCGTGGACAGCATTTCCTTGGAATCGGGCGTTTCACTGATAAAACTGTCGATCATGAGAAGATAGGCCGGTG
>JAHIVS010000734.1:0-2500 GCA_018816605.1 Pseudomonadota bacterium | reverse complement strand
CCTTTGTTACCTCTATAGTCAAAACACCATTTTTATTAATGAACCCGCTCAGCGCATCATTTCCAGGCTCGAGTTCACGGGGAACAGATTCACCTGTCAACGCAGCAGTATCAACCATAGAGTTTCCTTCTATGACCTTGCCATCGAGGGGAACTTTTTCTCCTGGTTTAACAATGATAATGTCGCCTATGTTTACCTCTTCAGGAGATACTTTACGAATCTCATCGCCAACCTTAAGATTTGCATAGTCAGGTCTTATATCCATCAAAGCACTTATTGATTTTCTGGAGTGACCTACCGCTATATCCTGGAACAGTTCACCTACCAGATAAAACAGCATAACAGCTACGCCTTCTGGATACTCTCCAACAAAGAAAGCACCAATGGTAGCAATACTCATTAGAAAATGCTCACTGAATACCTGTCCACGGGCAATACCTTTTATTGCTCTTAAGACAACCTCTCCACCAACTATGATATAACTAATAATAAATAAAGTAAGTTCAAGCCAATTTTGGAAATTAAAGATGATTCCCACGGCAAATATTGCTCCACCGACCACAAGTCTTATGATTTCTTTTTTGTTGACACCTTCTTCTTCCTCTTCATTATTTTCTTTTACGTTGGCCTTAGATGTATCCTTCTCAAAAACAACCTTAACATCCGGTTCGATTTTTTTTACAATGCCTTCAATCTTCTCATTTAACTCAGAGCGGTTGACTTTCGGACTTATTTCCAGTGTTAGTTTCTTCGAAACAAAATCTACTGCAGCAAACTCCACTCCTTCTAAACCGCTTATTTCTTTTTCCATTTTAGCTGCACAATTCGCGCAGCCAAGTCCTTCAAGCATTACTATGCTTTTGTTCACCCTTTTCTTCTCTGCATCAACTATTTTAACATCCGGCTCAAGTTTATTTACAATGGATGTTACTTCTCCAAGAATTTTACCAAATTCCTTTTTATCGACCGCTTCAATTGTCAGCTTCTTAGATACAAAATCAACGGTCGCACTGTTTACACCTTCAAGGCTTTGTGTTTGAGCTTCAATCTTTGCAGCACAATTCGCACAGTCAAGTCCTTCAAGTATTAATACTTTTTTATTGCTCTTGTTAACGGATTTTTCTTTCACTACCACATCCGGTTCGTGCTTGTGCACTATGGTTTCAACTTGCTGTAGTGTATTCTTATACTCTTGCTCTGATTCAGTTTCTAAAGTCAATGTCTTGTTCATGAAGTTCATATAGGCTTTGACTCCATTTAATTTATTAACCTCATCTTCAATTTTAGCTGCACAATTTGCGCAATCTAAACCTTCTAAAATTACTTCCTTCTTTAACATTACTGGCCCTCCTTTACTTTCTTTCTTCTAAAATATGAATTAATCCCTGGTCAAATATTTGCTTTACATGTTCATCTTCAATAGAGTAGAATACAATCTTTCCTTCTCTTCTGCTCTTTACTAGTTCAGCCTGCTTTAAGACTCTTAGCTGGTGTGAAATTGCTGATTGTGTCATATTTAATAAGAATGCAATATCGCAAACGCACATCTCTGCTTCATCTAACGCCCAGAGTATCTTAATTCTTGTTGAATCCCCAAAGACCTTAAATAGCTCCGCAAGATCATATAGAGTTTCTTCTTGAGGCATTTTTTCTCGAACTTGATTAACAGTATCCTCATGTATAACATCACAGTCGCATCTTTCAGCTGGTTGAATTTTCCTTGCCACATTCTCACCTCCGATATTATTTCAATTGTATACTTGAACAGTTACTCATATGTTTATATTACTACCGCAATAATAAGATGTCAATAGATACTTGAACAATCATTCAAGTGAATGAGCAATTTATTGTCTATTTATACTTGATGAGGGTTTTAACAATTAAAACACCGCCAGATAAAGGATAATTCTCCTCGACTGGCGGTTAGTTATATGCATTATATTTCTACATCAATTTCAACGCTGGACCTGAACTCAACAGTCATTATCATCTAAGACTGTTAACTACTCAATAAGCCGTCTCACCAATAGATCATCATATTCTGCGAGTTGACATGACTGCGTTTTCAACCAATGCATTTTGCCTCAGTTCACGCAAGCAGTATATCTCATCAGCCACTTCGTTATAGTGTTGTATCGATTACTCGTCAATTTGGATTTCAATTCCAGACTTAAATTCCACAATGAAATAGTCATCATAAACCGTTATCTTTTCCAAGAGAGTCCTTACATAATCTTCTTCATATTCAGTCAACTCGCAAGGCAGATCGTTAAGGAAACGCATCATCTCATCGAGTCGTGTTCTCAGATCCTGTCGGGATGCCTGCTCATTTTGAAGGGCCTGCTTCTCATCACGCAGCCTTCTAATCTCCATACCAAGCTCATCACCGGTATTCTTAGAATTAACGGTTGCCAATAGCTCCTGCTCGTTCCTTTTATCCACATGGAGAGGACAACTTTTCTACTATCAAATCTTTTCTTAATCCACCTTTTACCAT
>JAHIVS010000466.1 GCA_018816605.1 Pseudomonadota bacterium | reverse complement strand
TCTGCTCTGAAAAAGCCCCGCCGATAAGGGGAGGGTGATCGGGACGGTTTTCTTTGTAACGATTGGAGTCCAGGGCCAATATCCAAAGCCCCTGCACGGGTTCTGCCACATAACTTAAAGAATCCGGATCCTGGGTAATGGCTGACCCATACCCCGATTCCCCATAAATAGACTTAAATGCTGCCGGGTCGATACTGGGCTCGGGCTCGGTGACGTCTCCCGCAAACCGGACACTGTCCGGGTTGTTGATGTCATGGTTACCCGGTACCACAAATACTTTTTTGCCTGATTGCACAAGCTTTTGAAGATGACGGACAACCCCCTGGTGGCAGATTTTTTCTCCATCCTTGGTCAGATCTCCGGCCACAAGAACAAAATCTGCCGCTTCTCCGGCGATTTTGTCCATGGCGGTCCCAATAATTTCATCGCTCAATACCAACAGTTTTCGGTCATTGTTCAAATATTTTTGGAAAGCGGGTCCCGTGGACCCCAGGCGTGTGTCATAGAAATGAAGATCTGAGATCACAATAAACCGGGCAGAGGGATAAGTGGGTCCTGTATCTGCAACTGTGGGCGTGGCAAACAGTGTTGCGCCACCTGCGGTAATAAGCACCCAGGTTAAAAAAAATAAAATCCGTTTGATCTGATTTTTCATTTGGTGTTTCATCTGATTTCTCCGCATCAATAGGGGTTACAAACCGACAGACTGATATCTATAGCCCATTCATACCCAATAATGGTCATCAGATCAACTGCATTTTTTTATCTTCCGATAATCATTCCCTTGGGATCCACCTGGTTTCTGAGAATTTCCAGTTCAAGGGGGGTGGGGGGTGGGGTGACCTCCAGCCGGTCCAGACAAAGCAGCTCAAACCCGCAGTTTTCCTGGACATCCCCAAAAGCATACCCCGGGGTAAGGGAGATGACCCGCATCCGTTTGGAATCCGGTTCAAAATCCATGACCGCCATATTGGTGATGATTTTATGGGGGCCGGTGTCCTCGGGCAGGCCCGAGTTTTTACGGGAATCCCAGCCTGTAAGCCAACCCGGGGTGGTCAGAAAATCTAATCTTTCAACAAACCGTCTTTTGTCCTGGGGCGTCATGACCATGGTGTGCCAGCAGAAGGAGGCAAAATCATTGGCACCGCCACTGCCGGGAAGCCGAACCGTGGGGGAACCATGGTCTCCGATCACAGTGGAGTTCAGATTTCCGAAGCAATCAATCTGGGCGCCGCCCAGAAAGGTGTAGTCCACGTATCCCCGGGCGCAGGATGTCATGATATTGCCCATGGGTCCCGCCATGGAGGCCTGAAAAAAAGTTCTTGAATCTCCAACCGATATGGGCATTTCAGGAAGGTTAGGACCGATACCGCCGGCCTCAAACATGATCACAAGATCAGGGGCTGCTGTTTTTTGTGCCAGCATGGCCGCAGCACAGGGAGCGCCGGTGCCAACGCCGACGGTGGCGCCATTTTTCAACTCTCTTGCGGCGGTGACAATCATCATTTCCATTTCATTATAGTCTGTCATGGGTATCATCCTTTGCACGGATCAGCAGCCCTTGCCGTCTTAATTGTTTCATTCGGGTAATTCCGCCGTTACGGTTGATATAGTCATCAAAATTTTGGCACTGAAAAATAGTTTCATCCAAAAATTGAGCAAATACCTCCGGATCTTTTTCCTTTGTCATCCATTCCCTGATATGGGCTTAATCACTGAAGTATTCTCCGGGCATGGTGCCGGGATAGGCACCATAGGGAACTTCACACACCCCATCCACAATAAAATAGGGAATCTGGGTCAGGTGGGGATCCCTTACAATTTCATCATGGGGGACAATCCGCTCACAGGTGATGACCAGTCGTTTGGAGGCATTGGCAAGCTCCAGGTCTGCCACGGCAATACCGTTGAAGCGGGCATTGCCATAGATATCGGCTTCATGGACATGGATAAACGAGACATCCGGGATAAGGGCGGGTACCAGGGCCAGCCGTTTGCCGGTGAAAGGGCAGGTGGATACCATAAGCCATGTCAATACGGTTATACACCTTGCCTGCGCTTAAAACCTGCATGTCATGGGTGGAGGTATGGCCGGCAAAACCCAGGTTCTTTTTTTTTCTGCCGGACAATTTCGTGGCAGGCCGCCATGGGGGTCCGGTTGGCTCCGAACCCGCCGATACCCAGGTAATCCCCGTCATTGACAAAGGTTTTAACCGCCTCGTCCAATAACATGGTCTTGTCTTGTTTAATCCGACTTTTTTTTCTGAAAAATGCCCTGGCCCTGTCCGGGTCCGGATTGGTAAAAACCGGTCCTTCTCCCTTTTCTACTATTTCCATGGGTATCCTTTTTTTATCACTACGTATTGTTTGCCCGAATTTAAGTTTCATCAAAGCGATCAGTAGGTGAGAACAGAACCGCCGTCAAAAAGAAGATCCCCGCCAATGAGGTAGGTGGCATGTCTTGAAAATCCAAAGATGATCATATTGGCCACCTCAATGGGGGTCATCATCTCTTTGATTCTGGATTTGCCCATCATGACATTTTCAATAACCTCGTCCCGGGAGATTCCTCTCTGCTCTGCCTGGGCTGCGATCTGATTCAGGGCCAGCCGGGTTTTCACAAATCCCGTGCTCACGGTAAACGATCGGATTTTACCGTTTCCTTCGGCGGAGATCGACTGACTCAATCCCCGGAGCCCGAATTTTGTTATATTATAAACCGGTTTATTTTTAGTGCAGATATGGCCGTGGATAGAGGACATGTTGGCAATGACACCCAACTGATCATCACTGTTCTTCATATGGGGGATCACCAGTTTGGATAGAAGGAAGGGAGCCCGGAGCATGAGGTTCTGCATGAGGTCATAGGTTTCCATGGGAAAATTCTCAACACTGTCAATGTGCTGAATCCCGGCAATATTGGCCAGGTATTTTATCTGGCCAAGGGTTGCGGCCCTGGCCACTGCCTCAGTCACCCCATCATCGTCACAGAGATCTGTTCGGATAAAGACCATTTTTCCTCCGTGGGATTCAACCGCCTGGCAGGTTATTTGCCCCTCTTGCTCATTGATGTCAAGTCCTGCCACCATGAGTCCATTCCTGGCGGCCGCAATGGCGGTTGCCCGCCCAATTCCGCTGCCGGCCCCGGTGATGATGCAGACGTTTTCTGACGTAAAATTCTTGTCTTTAATGGTCAAAATTTCATAGTCCAAAATTTCAGGTTCCTGGATTTCCATATCGCTCCTTTCTTTTTCAAATTATTTGTCGATTGATACTTGCCCTGGTGACGTTTTTCACCTTATCTTTTCATAAAGACAGCAAATTTCAGACCATCAATAAAATTCCGAACTTATTTTTTTAAACCGCTATAATTTAAGGCGGTTATCTTTATTCTCGACTTTTTCCGGAAAACAAACTATAGAAAATATGTTGTAGTATAACGTCTACATGTAGAGTGTTTGATACATTTTCATAATCCGTCCCAGGGAGGCGATTAAAGGCAATGAAAGAACTGGAAATACACAACCAGGCGCTCTTAAAAGAGCTGGAAATGTATCGCTCTATTTTTAACAGTATCAACCATGGGGCCACGGTCATTGACCCGCAAGGCCGGATTACCCATATGAACGAGCCCTATGGGCGATTCCTAGGCATTAACCCTGAAGAGCAGATCGGCAAACATTGCACAGAGGTGTTTGAAAATACCCGGATGCACCTGGTGGCCCATACCGGAAAAGCAGAGATCAACCGCTCCCAGCAGATTAATGGGACCGAAATGGTGGTCCAGCGTATCCCCATAAAAAAAAATGGCCGAGTGATTGCCGTCTATGGTCAGGTGGTTTTCAGGGATATCTCTGAAGTCCGATCTCTGGCGGAAAAGCTTTCTCTGCTGGAATCAAAGGTAAAAGCCTATGAAAAGGAATTGTTTGATTTAAAATCCACCCGGTACACCTGTGACAGCATTATTGGGGAAAGCCGTGAGATAAAATATCTCAAGCAGCAGGCAGGATTGGCCGCCGCTAATGATTCCACGGTCATGATCACCGGTGACAGCGGAACAGGCAAGGAACTCTTTGCCCAGGCCATCCACCATGGAAGCAAAAGAAGTCGTTATCCTTTTATACGGATCAATTGCGCTGCCATTCCAAAGGACTTGCTGGAATCGGAATTGTTCGGGTATGAAGCAGGGGCATTTACCGGGGCAAAGGCCACGGGAAAACCGGGGAAATTCGAACTGGCCGACAAGGGCACCATTTTTTTGGATGAACTGGGAGATCTGCCCCTGGAGATGCAGCCCAAATTGCTCCGGGTTCTGGAGGAAAAGGAATTTGAACGAATCGGAGGAACTCGGATCATCCGGTCTGATTTCAGGGTAATTTGTGCCACCAATCAGGATCTTGAAGCCATGATCCAACAAAAAAAATTCCGCAAGGATCTATTTTATAGGCTCAATGTGATCCCCATTGAGATTCCGCCCCTTCGGGAGAGACGGGAGGATATTCTCCCCATTGCCCGGCACTTGATCCGGAAAATGACCCGGGAAGCGGATCTTTCGGAGATGAAGATTGAAAAAATGGCAGAACAGGAATTGCTCGCCCATGACTGGCCAGGAAATGTCAGGGAGCTGTCCAATGTGCTGGAACGTGCCATGTATGCATCGGAAAACAATATGATTTACAAAGGCGATCTGCCGTTTTCCATGGCTTTTTCAGATAAAAAAACATTGGAGCCCACCCGGACCAGGCTGAAAAATGCCCAGAATAATGCCCAGATCAAGGCCATCTACCAGGCCCTTGCCAAAACCGGATACAATAAGGCAAAGGCGGCCACGCTTCTGGGAATACACAGAACCCTGCTGTATAAAAAAATGAAGGAATACAAGATCGGGTTGAAACCGGAATGATCCATTTTCTGCCAGGAATAGGCTCCCGGCAGAAAATGGAGGGAAGGGTTAACCGGCTTCGTAGGTGCAGGAGGTAAAATCAATTTCTTCTCCGCACTTGCTGCATTTGTGGATTTTTTCAAATTCATCTGAAAAAATTTCTTTTGGCGCATCACATTTGGGACAATTACAGGTAAAGGATTTTAAATTCTTAAAACTTTCAAAACCAGGGCAATGTTTTGGTGTACTCATGGCGATCTCCTTATCGTTGTCTGTTAATATGCACAAAAATAGAACGGCATGGATCAATTTCCAACAACTGGTATCAATTGAGCATCTAATGAAATCAAGAAATTATCCTAAGCTTCCCATCTTCATGTCTACCAAATCCAGGGGGATTGTCAATAGTCTGGAATTGTTTTATCCCAAATCCACCAGGGTTCTTCCCCGCAGTTGCCCTTTGAGTATCTTTTCAATGCGGGGACCAAGGTCTTTAAGGGCAACCCGGGCAGCCAGACTGTCCAGCCTTTCGGGTTTCCAATCTGTTGAAAGATTCGCCCAGAGGGTTTGGCGCAATGGCATGGGACAATGCTGTGAGTCAATACCGATGAGGGAGACACCCCTCAATATAAAGGGAAACACATTGATGGGAAGATCGGGAGAGGCAACATTGCCGCAACAGGTAATAATCCCCCAGGAAGCGGTGGATTTGATGGCAGTGGCCAGGATATCACCGCCCACCGTATCAATGACTCCTGACCAACGGGGTTTTAAAATGGGGGAATCTGTTTTCGATAGAAAAACATCCCGGGCAATCACCTGTTTCACCCCCAATCCTTTCAGAAATCCGGTATCGGGTTTGCCGGATACCGCATCTACTTCATATCCCAGTTTGACAAGGATGGCACATGCAATGGAGCCCACACCACCTGTGGCTCCTGTGACGAGGATGGTCCCCTGGGCAGGGGTTACCCCGCAGATCAATCGTTCAACCGACATGGCCGCCGTAAATCCAGCCGTACCAAGAATCATACTCTGCTCAAGACTAAGCCCCCTGGGCAGGGGCACCACCCAGCCCGCAGGCACACGAATATACTGGCCAAACCCCCCCGGAGTATTCATGCCCAGATCATAGGAGGTCACAATGACGGGGTCCCCTGTTTTAAATTCTGCCACCTGGCTTTGCACCACGATACCTGCCGCATCTATGCCCGGGGTGTGGGGGTACTGCCTGGTCACGCCACGATTGCCCGAGGCGGACAGCGCATCTTTATAATTCAGGGAAGAATAATTCACCCGGATGAGTACCTGCCCTTCGGGCAAATCCTGGGTATTCATTTCTTTCACCGAATGGGAAAATGTCTTATCACTGGTTTCTTCTACGACAAAGGCAGTATATTTTATGATTTCCATGATATCCTCCTAAAACTTTTATGAAGATAGAATACCATTTCATAGTATGGCAGCCCAAAGAAGTCAATTCACAAATTCCATCGAACCCCCCGTCTTTTCGGGTTGTACACATCGCGATTTCAAAGACCGGGTTCTGTTTAATTTTCATTGACAAAAACAAACTTCCTGGCCTACTATTCCCAATTGTTGTTTGATCCTGTTTCCAAACATATTCACAGGTCTTTATATGGGTTTAACGGATTGATAATCACATAAAATGCGGAAACCAACTAAATGAAAAAATTGCTTCTATCTCTTTTACTCATTCTAATGGCAGTCTCTGCCCGGCCAGTACTGGCTGACAACGCTGCTAAAAAATATGTATTGCTTTTAAATTCCTATAGCAAAGGGTATTCCTGGACTGACAACATTGTCAAAGGGGTTGAAGATGTTCTCCTGAAACAAGACAATATCATTCTCACCATTGAATACATGGACAC
>JAHIVS010000465.1 GCA_018816605.1 Pseudomonadota bacterium | reverse complement strand
GCCATCGGCGTTGCAGGGCTTACAGGAGCGTTGAGTTCATGCAAAGGCGAAAAACAGGAAGCACCTAAGGAAGAAGTGAAAGAAGCGCCAAAGGCAGAAGTCATTCACTGGAAACTGGCGACCACATGGCCGCCCCATTTCCCCATGCTGGGGGAAAGTGCAGATAAAATCGCCCAATGGGTAGATGAAATGAGTGCCGGAAGATTGAAGATCGAGGTCTATGCCGGTGGAGAGCTTGTGCCGGCCATGGGAACCTTTGATGCCGTCAGCCAGGGAACCGTTCAAATGGGTCATGCGGCCTCCTATTACTGGGCAGGAAAAGTTCCGGCAGCCCAGTTTTTTGCTGCGGTTCCCTTTGGATTCAATGCCCAATCCATCAATGCCTGGATTTTATCCGGCGGTGGAATGGAACTGTGGGAAGAAGTCTATGCACCCTTTAATTTAAAACCCTTCCTGGCAGGAAATACCGGGGTTCAGATGGGTGGCTGGTTTAACAAAGAAATTAATTCCATGGAGGACTTCAACGGCCTTAAAATGAGAATCCCGGGACTGGGCGGCAAGGTTCTTGCGAAGGCCGGCGGGAGTGCCATCCTCATGGCCGGCGGTGATATCTATACCAACCTTGAAAGAGGCGTCATTGATGCAACCGAATGGGTAGGCCCTTTCCATGATCTGAAACTGGGCTTTTACAAAGCGGCAAAATACTATTATTACCCGGGGTGGCATGAACTTGGAACGGCATTTGAATTAATGATAAACAAGGATGCTTGGAATTCACTGCCCGATGATCTGAAAGCCATTGTTGAGGCAGCTGCTTTCAAGAGCAATATATGGATGCTGTCTGAATTTGAAGCAAAAAACAATGCAGCCCTCAGGGAATTGATTGATGTCCATAAGGTTCAGCTCAAGGAATTTCCCAAACCGGTAATCAAAGAGCTGAGGAAATTATCCCAGGAGGTTCTGGAAGAACTGGCGGCTTCTGATCCAGCCAGCAAAAAGGTGTACGATGCCTTCCTGGCATTTCAGAAAAATATTCATGCATGGAATAAGATCACAGAAGAACCTTACCAGGAATTGAAAGACCTGTAAAACAAGCGGGGTAAAAAGAAGTTGTGCATGCAAAAGGGGCTGGAAAACTTTCCAGCCCCTTTTGTGTTTGAAATATGGGAGAGATCTTATTAAAGAACCGTGCCTAACCAGGTGACCGTCTCGGGTATCAGGCAGATAATTAAAAGCCCGATAATCTGGATAATCACAAAGGGGATGATCCCTTTATAGATGTCCATGGTTGTGATTTCAGGCGGGGTGACCCCTTTCAGATAAAAGAGAGAAAACCCGAAAGGCGGTGTCAGAAAAGAGGTTTGAAGGTTAACGGCAATAAGGATTGCCAGCCATACGGGATCCACACCCAGGTGAACCATGATGGGTGCCAGAACCGGCACATGGATAAAGGTAATCTCAATAAAATCCAGAAAAAATCCGGCAACAAAAATAATGGACATGACGATAAAGAGAATTCCCCATTTTCCAAAGGGCAGGCTTAAAATCAGCCCCCTGACCAGGGCATCTCCGCCCAGGCCCCTGAAAACAAGGCCCAGGGTTGAGGCTCCCACCAGGATGATAAACACCATGCAGGTCAGTTTGGTGGTTGTATTCATGACCTCTTTTACAATCTGGTAATTGAATCTCCTGTGCATGACCGTTAAAATCGTAGCGCCGACGGCACCCACGGATGCCGCTTCCGTAGGGGATGCGATCCCGGCGAAAATAGAACCCAGGACAGCAATCATGAGGGCCAGGGGCGGGATGAGCGCCTTGAACACTTTTCCCAGAAGCTCCTGCCGTGTCATGGCATCAAGAATTTTTTGATCAATGGGAGGGGCCCATTCCGGTTTTATCTGGGCGATAATAAAGATATAGATCATATACAAGGCCACAAGGATGAACCCCGGGATAATGGCAGCAACAAACAGGTCTCCGACAGAAACATTCATGATCTCCCCCAGCAGAACAAGGACGATGCTGGGCGGGATGATCTGGCCCAAGGTTCCGGAAGCGGCAACCGTTCCCGTGGTCAGACTCTTATTGTAGCGGTTTCGAAGCATGGTGGGAACCGATAAAAGCCCCATTGTCACAACGGTGGCCCCGACAATGCCGGTGGAAGCCCCCATGAGGGCTCCCACAAAAATAACGGAAACCGCAAGGCCGCCTTTGATCCTGCCGAAAACCAGGGCCATGGCTTCCAGTAATTCCTCGGCCAGGCCGGATTTTTCAAGCATGACCCCCATGTAAATAAATAAGGGTACGGCCATAAGGGAAAAGTTGGTCATGGTCCCCCAGATTCTCAGGGGCAAAAGATCAAAGAACCCCGGGCCGAAACCATAAAGACCGAAGGCCATGGCAACCCCGCCAATGGTAAAGGCAACCGGAAAACCCAAAATTAATAATCCAAAGACAACAGCGAACATGATCAGGGGCAGAAATTCGGTAAAAACTTCCATTAGAATTTATCTCCCTTCCGTTTGTACCCCATGAGAACCATGAAGTTTTTTGCAGCTTCGGATAATCCTTGAACAATGAGAAGGGAAAAGCCCAGAGGAATCATGGATTTTATGATATAATAGGCCGGCAGGCCTCCGGGATCGGGGGAGACTTCCCGAACTGCCCAGGAATTCATGATAAATCCTTTGGTGGAGAGAATGACCATCACGGAAAAGGGAATAAGAAAAACAAAGACGCCCAGAAAATCAATCCAGGCTCTGGTTTTTTTCGATAGACTGACATAGAGGATATCCACACGGACATGGCCCTCGCATTTCAGGGTATAGGCAGCGCCTATCAGGAAGACAAATGCAAAAAGATGCCATTCCAATTCCTGGAGGGCAACATTTCCTTGGTTAAATGCATATCGCATTACCGTATCATAAAACACAACAAGGACCATCAAGGTTGTCATCCATCCGACAAAATGCCCGATTTTATCACTCAGGCGGTCCACAAAGTTAACAAAGTTTTCAAGAATTTGCATAAAACCGACAACTCCCTTTTCATAAAAATATACTTTCCCTGCAAACCTTATCCATAAATAGGATTCAGTCATTTAGCCGTCCAACAAAGATTGAATCTCCTAAGATCTATAGAAACGGGAAATTTGTCAAGTCTTTTAATGGCAGGAATCGCGATGGGATGGAGCGGTTTTCAAGGATACGGCAGAGAGCTTCTCTCTGTCTTTTTTTTACAGGGAGGTGGAGGGAAGGGTAAAGGTGAAAACGGTTCCCTGATCCACTGTGGAGTGAAACGATATTTTCCCCTTAAGATATGCTTCGCCGAACAATTTCATGGAATAGGTACCAAGCCCCCGGCTATCGCCTGGTTTTGAACTGAAATGACGCTGGAAGATCCGCTTTTGTATGGGGTCCGGGATATCGGTTTTGTTCCAGACGCTCCAGGATATCTCTTTTTGTGTTGCAGTGACAACGATATGGATGGCCCCGCCTTTCTGGGTTGCCTCCAATGCATTGATGACCATATTGCCAAGAATCCTGGACAAAAGAAGGACATCGGTTTCCAGTGTCACCTCTTGTTCGGGCCAGTCTTCAATGATTTTTTTTTGCATGGACGCCTTGTGCCCATGGATGATCACCCCCAACTCCATTTTGATTTCGTTTAACGAAACTGCAGTCCTGTTCGGCTCATAGGTGATGTCCTTGTGCCGGGAAAAATTTCTCTGGATGGCAACCTCATTGATCAGTCGCTCAACCCCCTGCCGGATGGGCTTGATACTCTCATTTCCCGGGTCCTTCATTTCAAGCAATTGCACATTCCCGTATAATGCGGTCAGGGTATTGTTGATATCATGGAAAAAGACATGGTCCAAGTTGCTCCAAAACTGCTGCTGGGTGATATCCTGGGCATAGAAAATGATCCACCGATTGTTGTCAATCTGAATGGGCTCGGCTTTTACTTTAAGACAGATGTCGGATACCATCCCATCCCTTTCAGAGACCAGGGCGCAGATCTGTTCATTTGCCTGGTTATCCTGAATGGCCGCCATCATGGCGATGGCCGCGCCGCAGGAAATACAATACTCGGTGGTGCCGCAGCCACCCGGTTCCTCAAAGGCATGGAGACAGCCCAGGCTCTCTCCGAGACGAAGCCCCAGTGCATCCTGAGCATTATTGATGCCAAGCCCTTCTAAAAAGGCATTGTTGAGGGCCACAATCTGCCGGTCTTCATTCAGTACCACCAAAAGGCCTGCCGCTGTTCTCAGCAGGGTATTCATGATGATATTCTCGCTGATATCGGCGATCTGGTTTCTGAATTTGCGTTTTTCGGTTCTTTGGGCAGGTGCAAAATAGGTATCCATAGCCCATTCCTTCTTTCAGGTTGTGTTGGATTTATCCCAATAACAGACCGGACTTTTATACCTTACAACGAAAAATTGGTCGGGATGAGAGGATTTGAACCTCCGACCCCAGCGTCCCGAACGCTGTGCTCTACCAGACTGAGCCACATCCCGACTATTAAGACGTTATTAGATATATGAATCTTTCACAAAAGTCAATTTAGAAAATGCTTTCTTTTAGGATGGTGGCTTCCCTTCCAGGTCCTACGGATACAATTTTTATGCTGACATCGGTCAGAGCCACTATCCTGTCCAGGTATTTTTTTGCATTTTCCGGCAACGCTTCGTACTCCTTAATTTTGGAAGTGTTCTGCTTCCAGCCCGGGTGGACTTCATATTCGGGGGTACACTGCGCCAGCACCTTGATCTCGGCCGGAAAGTCATGGATGATTTTTCCCTGGAATTCATATCCGGTACAGATTTTTATTTCATCCAGGTCATCTAAAACATCCAGTTTGGTGATGGC